>NZ_RCVK01000331.1:0-15717 GCF_003667485.1 Micromonospora sp. BL1 | reverse complement strand
GAGGGGAAAAGGGCGGGCGCCGCGCCCCCGTCAGGGAGTGCGGCGCCCGGCCTTGGACTAGTGCGTCAGCGCTGGTCGAGGTTGCCTGCGGTGTCCTCCTGGTAGCTGGCGCCACCGTTGACCTCGCTGGTCAGCGGCTTGGCACCACCCTCGGGCGGACCGGCCAGGCTCTGCCCGGCGGCCAGCTCGGGGAACTTCGCGTCGAACGCCGGCCGCTCGGAGCGGATGCGCGGCATGCGGTCGAAGTTGCGCAGCGGGGGCGGGGAGCTGGTGGCCCACTCGAGCGAGTTGCCGTGGCCCCACGGGTCGTCGACCTCGACGACCGGGCCGGTCTTGTACGACTTCCAGCAGTTCCAGATGAACGGCAGCGTCGAGATACCGGTGATGAACGCGCCGATCGTGGAGATCGTGTTCAGCGTGGTGAAGCCGTCGGCGGCCTGGTAGTCGGCGTACCGGCGCGGCATGCCCTCGTTGCCCAGCCAGTGCTGCACCAGGAACGTGGTGTGGAAGCCGATCATGGTCAGCCAGAAGTGGATCTTGCCGAGCCGCTCGTCGAGCATCCGGCCGAACATCTTCGGGAACCAGAAGTAGATGCCGGCGAACACGGCGAACACGATCGTGCCGAAGAGCACGTAGTGGAAGTGCGCCACCACGAAGTACGAGTCGTGCAGGTGGAAGTCGAGCGGCGGGCTGGCCAGCAGCACACCGGTGAGACCACCGAAGAGGAAGGTCACCAGGAAGCCGATCGAGAACAGCATCGGCGTCTCGAAGGTGATCTGGCCCCGCCACATGGTGCCGATCCAGTTGAAGAACTTCATACCGGTGGGCACGGCGATCAGGTAGCTCAGGAAGCTGAAGAACGGCAGCAGCACCTGGCCGGTGGCGAACATGTGGTGCGCCCAGACGCTCATCGACAGGGCGGCGATGGCGATGGTGGCGGCCACCAGGCCCTTGTAGCCGAAGATCGGCTTCCGGGAGAACACCGGGATGATCTCGCTGATGATGCCGAAGAACGGCAGCGCGATGATGTACACCTCGGGGTGGCCGAAGAACCAGAACAGGTGCTGCCACAGCATCGGCCCGCCGGTCGCCGGGTCGTACACGTGGGCGCCCATCAGGCGGTCCGCGGCGAGCGCGAACAGCGCGGCGGCCAGCAGCGGGAAGACCAGGATCGCCAGCAGGCTGGTGACCAGCATGTTCCAGGTGAAGATCGGCATCCGGAACATGGTCATGCCGGGCGCGCGCAGGGTCAGGATCGTGGTGATCAGGTTGACCGCGCCGAGGATCGTGCCCAGACCGGAGATGGCCAGGCCGACGACCCACATGTTGGCGCCCACACCCGGGGCGTGGTCGGCGGTGCTCAGCGGCGTGTACGCGGTCCAGCCGAAGTCGGCCGCGCCGCCCGGGGCGATGAAGCCCGCGGTGGCGAGCGTGCCGCCGAACAGGTACAGCCAGTAGGCGAACGCGTTGAGGCGGGGGAACGACACGTCCGGCGCGCCGATCTGCAGCGGCACCACGTAGTTCGCGAAGGCGAACACGATCGGCGTCGCGAAGAACAGCAGCATGATCGTGCCGTGCATCGTGAAGAGCTGGTTGTACTGCTCGGGCGACAGGAACTGCAGGCCCGGTCGCGCGAGTTCGGCGCGCATGATCAGGGCCATCAGGCCACCGATCATGAAGAACACGAACGCGGTGACCATGTACATGATCCCGATCTGCTTCGCGTCCGTGGTGCGCAGCAGCCGCGCGATGGCCGACCCCTTGACCGGCTCGCGGACCGGCCAGGGCCGGGTCACGACCGGCTTGGGTGCGACGGTGGTCACGAGTGGCCTCCGGTTCTGGTTGTCCCGCTCGGCGCGCTGGTCATCGGCGCAGCCGTCATCCGCAAGGAGGATAGTCCCCGGTAGGTGGCCCCGCCGCGTGGGGTGGGCGGCTACGATCTCCCGCCCTCTAGAGGGGGCCGGTCAGGAGCCGGTAGTGCTCCCGGAAGATCCGTCCGCCGCGTCCGCGCAGCAACGGGTCGCGCAGCGCCGGCGGGACGTCGCGGGTGCGGTTGCGGTCCCGGGTCCGGTCCCGCACCCAGCGGGTACGCGGGCGGCGACGGCTCTCGTACGCGATCAGCGCGGCGTCGACGCTGCCGGCGGCCCGCAGCGACTCGGCGAGCACGACGGCGTCCTCCAGCGCCATGGCCGCGCCCTGGGACAGGGTCGGCGCGGTGGCGTGAGCGGCATCACCGACGAGCAGCACCCGGCCGTGGAACCAGCGTCCCAGCTCGACCTCCTCGGTGCGCTCGACGGACACGGTCTCCAGCGCGGCCAGCACCTCGGGCACCGGCCCGCCGTAGGAGCCGAACAGTTCGTGCAGGCGGGCGAGCGGGTCGGCGGGCAGCTCGGTGCCGGCCTCGTCGGCGTAGCAGTAGAGCCTCCCGGCGCCGAGCGGCACCACCAGGAACCCGGCCCGCTGGCCGAGCAGGGCGGTCCAGTCCGCGATGCGGGGGCCGCCGCGCACCAGGGCGCGGTAGACCACCTGCCCGGCGGGGCGTGGCGGTCCGCCGAGCGCGGCGAGCGTCCGTACCGCCGAGCGGGGCCCGTCGGCGCCGACGACCAGGTCGTACTCGCTGCTGGTGCCGTCGGTGAAGCCGACGGCGACCCGGCCGGGCAGCGGGTCGACGGTGCTCACCTCGGCGCCGTGGCGCACCGCGCCGCCGGCGCCGGTGAGCAGCACCCGGTGCAGTTCGGCCCGGGGCAGCGCCCGGCACTCCCCCACACCGGCCCAGAGCGCGTCGAGGTCGACCTCGCACAGCGGCGCTCCGGCGGCGTCGAGGAAGCGCTGGCGGCGGATCACCTGGCCGAGCGGGCGCAGCGGCCCGTCCAGGTCGAGCCGGCGCATCGCGCGGGCGGCGTTGCCCGGCAGGTAGAGGCCGGAGTCGATCGACTCGGTGGGTGGCAGCCGCTCGGTGACGTCGGGCCGGAACCCCGCCAGGCGCAGCGCCCGGGCCACGGCGAGGCCGGCGATGCCCGCGCCGACGACGAGGATGCGCAGGGGGGAACCACCCATCACGGGGTACGCCTCCGGAGGGGGATCGGAACGCGTTGGAGGCAAGACATTACTCGCCGCAACCAGACGGCGGAAGTGCCCGTGCGCCCCGGCGCTGGCCGCCGGTCGGCGGCGCACCCCGTCCCACCGGCAGGAATCCCGCCTCCATCTGGGGGAAGGGCACACTCGGGGCGACCCCTGGCGCCACCGGCCGGACGCGGAGCGTTAACGAGCCCGGTGCATTTGCGCAATGATTCGAGACATGTAAATGTGTTCCTTGCATCGTGGGAGCGCTCCCGCCCGTACCACCGACCGAACCGGCGCCGTCCCCGCGCCGAGCCAAGGAGCATCATGAAGCGTCCACTCAGGGCCCTCGCGGCGGCCGGACTGCTCGCCGCCGGCACCCTCGTCGCCGTCGCGCTCGGCGGCACCGCCTCCGCCGACACCCAGATCTGCGAGCAGTACGGCTCGACCACCATCGGCGGCAAGTACGTGGTGCAGAACAACCGCTGGGGCACCACCGCCCAGCAGTGCATCAACGTCACCTCGACCGGCTTCTCCATCACCCGGGCGGACGGCTCCGCGCCGACCAACGGGGCGCCGGTCGCGTACCCGTCGATCTTCGTGGGCTGCCACTACACCAACTGCTCACCCGGCACGAACCTGCCGGTGCAGGTGAAGAACATCAGCAGCGCGCCGTCCAGCATCAGCTACAACTACGTCAGCGGCGCGATCTTCAACGCGTCGTACGACATCTGGCTCGACCCGTCGCCCAAGCGCGACGGCGTGAACCAGATGGAGATCATGATCTGGCTCAACCGGCAGGGCTCGATCCAGCCCATCGGCTCGCCGGTCGGCACCGCCAGCATCGCGGGCCGCACCTGGGAGGTCTGGCGCGGCAGCAACGGCTCCAACAACGTCATCTCGTACCTGTCGCCGTCGGCCATCCCCAGCTTCAGCTTCGACGCGCTGGCGTTCATCAACGACACCCGTAACCGGGGTGCGATCACCAACGACTGGTACCTGACCAGCATCCAGGCCGGCTTCGAGCCGTGGCAGGGCGGCGTCGGGCTGGCGGTGAACTCGTTCTCGCAGAGCGTCAACACCGGCTCGAACCCGCCGCCCACGTCGGCGCCGCCGACCACGTCGGCCCCGACCACGCCCCCGCCGTCGGGTGGCGCGTCCTGCACCGTCACCTACAAGGCGGCGAACGTGTGGAACAACGGCTTCACCGCCGACGTGACGGTCAAGAACACCGGCTCCGGCACGATCAACGGCTGGACGCTGAACTACAACCTGCCCTCAGGGCAGACCGTCACCAACGCGTGGAACGCCACTGTCAGCCAGAGCGGCTCGGCGGTGACCGCCCGCAACGCCGGCTACAACGGCACGCTGGCGCCCGGGGCGTCGACCAGCTTCGGCTACCAGGCGACGCTGAACGGCAGCTACTCCGCGCCGAGCAGCTTCACGCTCAACGGCTCCACCTGCGCCCGGGGCTGACCACCGCGCACGGCGAGGGGCGCGGTCCGCTGCGGACCGCGCCCCTTGCACGTGTACGCCTCAGCCGGCGAGGGCGTCGACGTCGCGCATCTCCTCGGCGGTGAGCGAGAACCCGAACACGTCAACGTTGGCCCGGATCCGCTCCGGCGTGACCGACTTCGGGATCACCACGATCTCGTGGTCGATGTGCCAGCGCAGCACCACCTGAGCCGGTGACACGTCGTGCGCCTGGGCGATCCGGACCAGCACCGGGTCGGACAGGTCGCTGGTCTTGAACGGGCTGTACCCCTCCAGCGCCACGCCCCGGTCCCGGTGGGCGGCGTACGTCTGCCTGTCGTACAGCGACGGGCTCCACCGGATCTGGTTGACCGCCGGCGTCTCCTCGGTGGCCTGGATCAGCTCGTCGATCTGCCCGATCGAGTAGTTGCTCACGCCGACCGTGCGCGTCATGTTCTCGTCCCGCGCGGCGAGCATCTCCCGCCACACCGGGATGCTGTCGCCCGGCGCGGACGGCGGCCAGTGCACCAGCCACAGGTCGACGTAGTCGGTGTCCAGGGCGGCCAGGCTGGCCTCGATGGTCTCCCGCTCCCGGCCCACCCGGTCCGGCGGCAGCTTGGTGGTGATGAAGACGTCCTCGCGGCGCAGCCCGCTCTCCCTGACCGCCCGCCCGACCTCCTTCTCGTTGCCGTACATGGTGGCCGTGTCGATGTGCCGGTAGCCGGCGTCCAGCGCGGCGAGCACCGCCTGGAACCCGGCCTCGCCGGTGGCCTGCCACGTGCCGAAGCCGAGCAGCGGGATCCGGACGTCGCCGGTGAGCGGGAGGGTGGGCTGGTCGCTGTCCATGTCCCCCGTTCTACCCCGGTTCGCCGCACACACACCGGCATCCCGGCGCGCACGGCAGGTCTGGGGGAGGATGCGGGGATGGCGGACCGGCTGGACGAGTACCGGCGGAAACGGGACGCCGCGCGTACCCCGGAACCGGTGCCCGAGCGGGCTGCCGGGCGGAAGCGGTCCGCGCGGCGCGCGCCCCGCTTCGTCATCCAGCAGCACCACGCCCGCAGCCTGCACTGGGACCTGCGGCTGGAGCACGACGGCGTGCTGGCCTCCTGGGCGGTGCCGCGCGGCCTGCCCCGCGACCCGGGCCGCAACCACCTGGCCGTGCACACCGAGGACCACCCGATGGAGTACCTGACGTTCCACGGGGAGATCCCCGCCGGGGAGTACGGCGGCGGGCGGATGACAGTGCACGACACCGGCACCTACCGCGCGGAGAAGTGGCGCGACGACGAGGTGATCCTGGTGCTCGACGGCGAGCGCACGAAGGGCCGGTACGTGCTGTTCGCCACCGGCGGCCGGGGGCGGGACTGGATGATCAGGCGCACCGACCCGGCGCCGGAGGGCTGGACGCCGATGCCCGAGCTGGTCCGCCCGATGCGGCCCGCCAGCGGCGGGCGGCTGCCGCGCGACGCCGCCGCCTGGGGGTACGAGCTGCGCTGGGCGGGCGTGCGCGCGATGGCGTACGTCTCGGGCGGCCGGCTGCGGCTGCTCGACGGCGACGACACGGAGATCACCGGGGAGTACCCGTGGGCGCGGGCGATGGCCGAGGCGCTGGCCCCGGCCGAGGCGGTGCTCGACGGCGTGCTGGTGCGGATCGACCCGGCCGGGCGGGTCCGTCCGCCGACCCGGCGCGACGGGCAGTTCCTCGCCGTCGACCTGCTCTGGCTGGAGGGCGTGTCCAGCCTCGACGTGCCGTACGCGCAACGCCGTGACCTGCTCGACGGTCTGGCGCTCACCGGTCCGCACTGGCAGACTCCGCCGTGGTTCCCGGGAGTCGGTGCGGACGCCCTGCGGGCCGCCCGTGAGCAGGGGCTCCCGGGAGTGGTGGCGAAACGCCTCGACTCCCCGTACGAGCCGGGCCGGCGCAGCCGGCACTGGCTGAGCATCGACGCGAGCTGAGGACCACCGTGCACCTGACGCACCTGGAGTGCCCGCGCTGCGGTCGTGAACACCCGGCCGACGTGTTGCAGAACCTGTGCGGCTGCGGCTCGCCGCTGCTGGCCCGCTACGACCTCGCCGCGGTGGCCGCCACGGTCGCCCCGGAGCAGTTCGGGCTGCGCCCGGCCGACCTGTGGCGCTACCGGGAGCTGCTGCCGGTGGCCGATCCCCGGTTCGTCACCACGCTGGGCGAGGGCTGGACGCCGATGTGGCGCGCGCCCGCGTACGGGCACGAGATCGGCATCGCGGACCTGATCGTCAAGGACGAGGGGCTGACCCCGACCGGGTCGTTCAAGGCGCGCGGCGCGGCGGTGGGCGTGAGCCGGGCCCGGGAGCTGGGCGTGCGGCGGATCGCCATGCCCACGAACGGCAACGCCGGCGCGGCCTGGGCCACGTACGCGGCGCGGGCCGGGATGGGCGCGACCATCGCCATGCCGCTGGCCGCGCCGACCATCTGCCGCGAGGAGTGCCTGGCCGCCGGCGCCGACCTGCGGCTGATCGACGGCCTGATCAACGACGCGGGCCGGGAGATCGCCGAGCTGATCGCCGGGTCGGACGGCGGGATCTTCGACGCCGGCACGCTGCGCGAGCCGTACCGCCTGGAGGGCAAGAAGACCATGGGGTACGAGATCGTCGAGCAGCTCGGCTGGCAGGTGCCCGACGTGATCGTCTACCCGACCGGCGGGGGCGTCGGGCTGATCGGCATCCACAAGGCGCTGCACGAGCTGCGCGAGCTGGGCTGGGTGGAGGACCGGCTGCCCCGGCTGGTCGCGGTGCAGTCCACCGGGTGCGCGCCGATCGTGCGGGCGTTCGCGGCCGGCGAGGACCGCGCCACCCCGTGGGAGGACGCGCGCACCGTCGCGTTCGGCATCACGGTGCCCGCCCCGCTCGGCGACGAGCTGATCCTGTCCGCGCTGCGGGACAGCGCCGGCACTGCGATCGCCGTGGACGACGCGGAGATCCTCACCGACCTGCGCGACTTCGCCGCCCGGGAGGGGCTGCTGCTCTGCCCGGAGGGGGCGGCCTGCCTGACCGCCGCCCGGCACCTGCGCGCGGGCGGGTGGATCCGGCCGGGTGAGCGCGTGGTGGTGCTCAACACCGGCGCCGGGGTCAAGTATCCGGGCCTGGTGCACAGCGGGGCGCCCGTGTGACAGGCGAGGTCGTGGCGCCCCGCTCGACCGGAGGTCAGGAGGTGGGCGGCTCGTCCTCGCCCGCCTCCTCGGCGGCGTCCGCCTCCTCCTTCGTCTTGTGCACCGCGCCGTCGGCGTGCTCGGGCGGGCCGTAGACCGTGTAGAGCACCAGCGGGTTCGGCCCGGTGTTGACGAAGTTGTGCTTCGTGCCGGCCGGCACGACCACCAGGTCGCCGGAGACGACCTCCTTCTTCTCCCCGGCCACCCGCGCCTCGCCGGTGCCGCTGACGAACGTGAGGATCTGGTCGATGCCCTCGTGGACCTCCTCGCCGATCTCGCCGCCCGGCGGAATGGTCATGATGACCAGCTGGGTGTGCTCCCCGGTCCAGAGCACGCGGCGGAAGTCGGGACTCTTCTCGGCGACTGTCGCGATAGTGAAATGCTCCATGGCCCGCTCATACCCCGATCACGCGCCCGCCACGCCGGGAGTCGCAGATGGTGGAATTCCCCACGCCGATCCGGTTTGGATGCCCTCGGAAGGGGCATGTGCTGCCGACAAGACCGGCGCACTGCTGGGCCGGTCGAGCCAGGTCCCCGCCGGCGTACCGCCGTACGGCTGCGGTGGTGGGAGACGGCCGGAGCGCGGCGACGTTACGACCGGAGGTCGTGCGGCGCCGTGCGCTCGTCTGCGGGTCCGGTCAGGCCAGCACGGCCAGGTGGAACGGGCGGTCCGCGTGCCCGCTCGTGCCGTGCGTCTCGACGAACACCGCGTTGGCGATCCCCGAGCGCGGCGCCACCGTGATGACACCCTGCGGGACCAGCCCGTTCGCCGTCGCGGGGCCGACCGTCCCGACGTACGCCGCTCCGGCCACGTCCTGGTCGAACGCGACCTGGTACATCCCGGGGGCGAGCCGGGTGGCCGAGGTGGCGCCCAGGCCGCGGACGAGCCTTCCGTTGGCGTCGACCACGGCGAACAGCATGCGCGCGGTGGCCGGCAGCCCGACCGGCGAACACGAGTTGATCTCGGTGTCGGCGCGCGCGGCATCCCGCATGCTCGGGATCGGCTGGCCGGTGGTCTCCCTCCTTGCTCTACGGCTGGGCATGGTGATCCTCTCTCCCGCCGGTACGCCGGCCGGAGGCGTTCGTACGCTTCCGGGCGATCGTCGGCGATCACCCTCGATGATTCCGACGCTATGTCGGCGCACCGCCCGGCAACCACCCGGAGAACTGTCCGATCAAGGACATTGGACGGCTCTGAGCTGCGGAAACGTCTACCTGATCATCCATTGGCCGCCGGTTGGGACGGCCGGCTGCCGCATCGGAGCCGCCCGGAAACCATGACGCTGCGCAATCATCTGGCTACATTGAAGTATGGTGCAGCCGCTCCGAGGTCGACCGCCGGTCTACCGCCCGGTGCTGGCCGCACGGCGCGGAGAGCTGGAGGCGCTGACCCGGCTCGACGACACCTCGGCCGCGCTGCTCGCACCGGTCCTCGACGTCCCGGCCGACACACCGTCCATCGTGGACGCCCTGAGACGCCTTCCGGCCGGGCTGCTGCCCGCAGTCGACGTGTCGGCCCTGCCGGACGCCACCGAACACGACCCGGTCCGTTGGGGCGTACCGCTGGTGCCGGTGATCGGTCTCGCGGACAGCGACCGGCGGCTGGCCGCGCACGGCGCGGCGGCCCGGGCCTGGGCGCACCACGCGGTCGTCCGGCTGCGCCTCGGCCCGGACCGGGCCGGGCCGGACGCGGCCACGGCGGCGGCGGAACGGGTGTGGCGGGTGACGGGTCTGCTGCCCGAGCAGTGCGACCTGCTGCTCGATGCCGGCGACGTGTGCTGCCGGGCCGACGTCCGGCTGGCCGAGCCACGGATCCGGCGTGCGGCGCAGTGGGCCCGGCGGCACGCCTGGCGCTCGGTGACGACGGCGGCCGGTGGGATGCCGCCGGCCCTGTCCCGGCTGCCGGTGGACGAACCGGTCCGCGTGGACCGCTACGACTGGTCGCTCTGGCTGCGTCTGGCCGACCTGCGCCTCGGGTACGGCGACTACGGCGTGGGCTGCGCGGTGCGGGACGCGGACGAGCCCGGCGACCGGACACCGACGCTGCGCTGGGCCGCCGACGACGCGTGGTGGGTCTACCGCTGGTCGCGGCGAGGCGGGCGGGGCGACGAGCGGTTCGCCGACCTGTGCCGCACGCTCACCGCCGCGCCGCACTGGTCGCCGGCCGGGGCCGGCTTCTCCTGGGGCGACCACGAGATCGTCCGGCGGGCCCGGCGGGGCGCCGGCGCGGGCTCACCGGCCAACTGGATCGCGTGGAGCACGTCGCACCACCTGGCGCACGTGCTGGCCGCGCTGGTCCGGCCGGAACCGGACCAGCGCGCCGGCTGAACTCACTCCTTCTCGGTGAAGCCGAACTGGACCACGCCCTCCTCGTCGACCATCGCGTCCACCGACGTGTCGTTGAGCAGCTCGGCCGCGTCCGAGTCGAGGAAGATGCGCGCACCCTCGGTGTCCACCACCTGGTCGCCCTGCACCGGCTGCGGGACCAGCTCGATCGAGAGCGAACCGGCGTCGGTGTCGGCGGCGATGCGCAGCCCACCCGCGTCGGCCACGTCCTGCTGGGCGGCGAGGTCACGGATCACCAGGACGGCGTTGTCGGTCATGGTCAGCATGGCTGAACTCCTCATGGCTGGGTGTCGGGTTTCGCGGGCGACACGGCCCACGCGGTCGGCTCGCGACCCGGAAGCGGGCGAGACACCATCTCGCCGCACTGGAAGCAGGGCTGTTGCACGGCCCTCACCCCCACCGTGCCCGCTGCCCGGTCATCCGTCAAACGGAACCCGATGATCGGCCACTCCTCGGTGAGCAGGAGTTTTCCCCGGCCCGAAGCGGGAACACCGGGGGTTTGCGGCGCCCCCGCCGGTGGCCGCAAATAACCTTTCACTCCGGAGTCTTTTCCGCAGGAAATCTCCGTGGCAGCATCTTCCCATGCATCGTCGCCTATTTCCCCGGGCACTCGCGGTGCTGGCGCTGGTCGCCACCGCGGCCGCTGCCGGCACCACCACCGCCACAGCCGAAGCGCCCACCCCGGCGCAGACCCGGCTGAACGCCACAATCGACGCGGTCCTCGCCGACAGCCGTCTCGACGGGGCGCAGGCGGGCGTGGTCGTCGTCGACACCGCCAGCGGCCGCACGCTCTACGACCGCAACGGCACCCGGCGGCTCATCCCCGCCTCCAACACCAAGCTGCTCACCTCGGCGGCGGCGATGGAACTGCTCGGACCGGGTCACCGCTTCACCACCGAGGTGAGCGCCGACGGGCCGCGCCGCGCCGGGATACTCTCCAGCGACCTCTACCTGCGCGGCGGCGGCGACCCCACCATCCTCGCCGCCGACTACGACCGGCTCGCCGAGCAGGTCGCCGCGGCGGGCGTACGCGTGGTCGCGGGCGACCTGGTCGCCGACGACACCCGGTACGACAAGGGCCGGCTCGGTCCGGACTGGACCTGGGACGACGAGCCCTACTACTACGCCGCCCAGGTGTCGGCGCTGACGGTCGCCCCGGACACCGACTACGACGCCGGCACCGTGATCGTGCACGCCGCCCCGGGCACCCGGGCCGGCGCCCGGCCGAAGATCACCATGACCCCGGACAACGGCTGGCTGCGGATCGACAACCGGGCCGAGACGGTCGCCGACGGCGAGACCACCATCTCCTTCGAACGTGAGCACGGCGGCAACACGGTGGTCGTCACCGGCCAGATCGCGGTCGGCCAGGCCGCCGAGAGCGACTGGGTGACCGTGTGGGAGCCGACCGGGTACGCCGCCGACGTGTTCCGCTCCGCGCTGCGGCGACACGGCGTACGGGTGCTCGGCCGGACCGTGCTCGGCACCGCCACCCCTGATACCGCCAAGCCGCTCGCCCGGCACGACTCGATGCCGCTGGCCGACCTGATGGTGCCGTTCCTCAAGCTCTCCAACAACGGGCACGCCGAGGTGCTCACCAAGGAACTGGGCCGGCAACTCTCCGGATCCGGCACCTGGGCCGCCGGGCTGTCCGCGATCAGCGGGTACGTGGGCGACGCCGGCGTGGACACCGGCACGCTGCGCCAGCGCGACGGGTCCGGGCTGTCCCGGCGCAACCTCGTCCCGCCGGCCCAGTTCGTCACGCTGCTCTCGGCGGTCCGCGCCGAACCGTGGTTCGACACCTGGTACGCCGCGCTGCCGGTGGCCGGCAACCCGGACCGGTTCGTGGGCGGGACGCTGCGCAGCCGGATGGGCGGCACCGCCGCCGCGAACAACGTGCACGCCAAGACCGGCAGCCTGACCGGCGCGTCGGCGCTCTCCGGCTACGTCACCGACGCCGACGGGCGGCTGCTCGCCTTCTCGATCGTGCTGAACAACTACCTCACCTCGTCGGTGAAAGGGCTGGAGGACCAGATCGCGATCGCGCTCGCCTCGTACACCGAGAAGGAGACGGCAACCGCCCGGCGGACCGTGCCCGCCGCGCCCGAGTCGCCGCGCGTACCGGAGGGGCGGGAGTGCTCCTGGGTGAAGCCCGCGCTCTGCTGACCGGCCCGGCCGCCCCGGTGCTCAGGCGCCGGGGCGGTACGGACGCGGGTCGGCCGCGGGGTCACCGCGCTCGACCAGCGCGTCGATCTCGGCCGACGGCAGTCCGCGCAGCGTGAGCACCCGGCGGCCCCACACGTGCAGCCGGCACGGGTGCGGGCTGGCGTCGTTGCGGCAGATCGTCCCGCCCGACCAGGCCCGCGGCGCGTGCACCACCACCGCCCGCACCGCGAACTGGACGTCCTCGACCGTGACGTACGGCGGCATCGGGATCTCGCGCAGCACGTCACAGTCGGTGCGCGGACGGGCGGGGGCGACGGGGGCAGGGCCGGTCATCGGTCGGGCCTCCACAGAGGATGGTCGGACGGGACAACCGAAACGTACGACGCCCCGCCCGGCACGCGACGGACAAACTGTCCCCGCTCAGCGCAACGCCACCGCCTGGAGGCTCACGTTGCCGCAGTCGCCCAGTGACTCCTCCACCGTCCAGTTCAGCAGCAGCTTCGCGCCGCGCGGGGCGCGGAACCTGACCGTGAACTCGGTGGTGAGCGCGGTGTGCGGATCCTCCATCCGGAGCGTGGTCACCGGGCCGCCGCCGGAGACGCGCACGTCGAGGCGGCCACGGGCCATCCAGAGCCCGGCGTACAGACGCACCGTGCGCTGCTGCCCGTCGGCGGCCACCGACAGGTTGAACCCGCTGCCCCGGTGACAGGTGTAGACGCCGGTCATGGTGCCGCTCGCCGACGCGACCGGGTTGCCGTCACGCCAGGCGTACGCCTCGGGGTTGTTGTCGAAGCTCTCCCGCCGCCCCCGGCCGCCCTCGTCGCGGATCTCGCCGGAGCCGCCCCGCTTGCGGACCGTCCGGTCCGCGCCGGTCAGGCCCCAGTGGACCCAGTCGGTGGGGCCGGCGGCGGTGAGGTCCACGGTGGCGGGCACCTCGGCGCGGGTCACGGCGACGGTCGGCGGCGGCGCGGGCGTCGGTGACGGCGACGGCGTGGACGGCGTCGGACTCGGCGACGGTGGCCGCTGCCGGGGACGCAGCCCCGGGTTGACCACTGTGTCGTCGGCCTCGTTCGGCAGCCCGACCCGGCCGGGCGGCGCCACCGGCACTCCGGCGTGCTCCTCGCCAGGCGTGTCGTGCCGTTCGACGCCGAGGTAGACCGCCAGCATCGCCAGGCAGAGGAACGCGGCCAGCCCTTCCAGCATCAGCCGCCGCCTGCGGCGCAGTCGGCGCAACGCGGACCGGGTACGCGGAAGGCCGTGCCGGTGCGAGCCGGGGCCGGTACGCGGACGGTCCTCCTGGCCCACCACACCCTCCACTTCGGTCACGACACCGCCGGATACGACAGGTGTGCGACGGGCTTCACGGTGTCACCGCACGGCCCTTTGCGCCATATGTCGAGTGACGGGCGTTTCCAGTTCGTTACCTGGCGACCGCTCGCCGGACCGGCCGCTCAGCTTACCGTGATCGCCTGCAACGCCACCCCGTCGTTCTGCCCGCCGGTCACCGTCAGGGCATGCCACCTGATCAGCAGCCGCTCCCCCGGGGCCGCCCGGAAGCGGATGACGTACTGGTAGAAGCGATCGCCCGCGGCGAGGGCGACCTCGCGGACGGCGGGATCGCCACCGCTGGACAGCGACAGGTCGAGCCGCGCACCGGCCGAGAACGTGCCGACGAACAACCGGACCGTCCGCAGATCCCCGCTCCCGGCCACACTGAGCGTGAAGCTCTTCCCGGCGCCCCGCTGGAAGACACCCGCCCGGGTGCCGTCCTGACGCGCCGTCGGTGTGCCGTCGGTCCACCGGAGATCACAGGCGCCCGCGTTGTGCTCCAGCCGCTCGCCGCCCGGGTCCTGGATCTCGCCGGTACCGCTCGCCTTGCGATGGAAGCTGTCCGCGCCGGCGCCGCCCCAGTGCCGCCAGTCCCGCGTACCGAGCGCGGTGAGCGACAGCGCCCCCGGCAACGGTGCCAGGTCCACGTCGAGCAGCGGTACGCCGGGTGCGACCGGGTCGCCGGTGGCCGGCGTCTGATCGCGCGGTGCCTGGTCGCTCGATGGCTGCCCGCTCGAGGCTTGCTCGTTCGGGGCTTGCTCGTTCGGGGCTTGGTTGTTCGGCGATTGCTCGTTCGGGGCTTGCCCGCCGGGTGCCTGTTCGCTTGGTGCTGCCACCGGCGCGGTTCCCCGAGTCAGCGGAGGTTGCGTGGGTGACCGGACCGCGTATGCCAGCGCCGCCACCAGCCCGGTCACCGTGATTGCCGTCAGCAGGGCACGCCGGCGCCGACGGCGGGCCCGGGCGGTGGCGACCCGAGTGGCCGGGGCGTCGGGCGGGGGTCGCAGCGGGCCGGCGATCGGGGCGAGGATCCGACTCAGCCGGGTCTTCGCCGCCCGGGTTGCGGAGCACAGCCGGACGCCGAGCCCACCGGTCAGGCCGGTCAGACCGCCGGTCAGGCCGGTCAGACCGCCGGTCAGGCCGGTCAGGCCGCCGGTCAGGCCGGTCAGGCCGCCGGTCAGGCCGGTCGGGCCGCCGGTCAGGCCGGCCAGACGTGCCCGGAGACTCTCCCGGGCGGAGTGACGGCCCGGTCTCGCCTCCGCACCCGTCTCTTGCAGCGGCCCGAGGTCGGCCGGATCGCCCGGCTTGTGGGCGGTGACCGGCCGGGCGGGCGACGGACCGGACAGGTGCAGGCCGATCGGGGCCGGCCCGACCAGCGGAACCCGGCCGCCGGGCAGACTCGGACGCGGCTCGGGCACCGGCGCGGACGTCCCTGAAGCGAGCGGGCCCGGGTCGGGCGCCCCCAGCGCGAGCGGGCCCGGGGCGGGCGGCGCCGGCGCGAGCGAGCCCGGGGCGGGCGGCGCCGGCGCGAGTGGGCCGGGTGCGACGGGATCAGCCGGGAATGCGCCGGGTTTGAGGGGATCGGGTGCGACGGTAGCCGCCCCCAGGGGGTCGTGCGCTACGGGACCAGCCGCGAGTGCGCCTGCGGCGGGGAGATCGTGGTTCGCCGGGCCGGCATTGCGCGGAGGCGGCCAGACAGCGGTACCGGGCGGTTCCAGGTTCCCCGCAGGCACCGGATCGTCCAGATCGGCCGGTTGGCGGTCCGAGTCCCGGGGGGTCACCGTCCGGGGCACGGTGGGATCGGTGTCACCGGGCAGGCGACGTGGACCTGCGTACCGCTCCGGGGCGTCGGCCGGTTCGTCCGGCGTGGGCAGCCAGCCCCCGACTCGGATCCCGGTCCGTGCGACGTCGTCCTCAGCCACCGACCCTCCCTCGGCCACCGGCGGCGAGCGGCCCGCCCCGTGGCTCGCCGTAGGGAGAATGACACAGACCGCGATCTTGCAGAAGGCATCAGCCCTCGCAATTCCCACGCCCAAGCGGCTCCGAGTCGCCCGCAGAAGAGATCTTGGAAGAATCACGCCCCCATAGGGGCCACCCCGTACCAAGATCTCCCCAGCCCCGGCGCGACGGACGCACCCACCCGGCCCAGCCTCGTCGA
>NZ_RCVK01000232.1:0-58943 GCF_003667485.1 Micromonospora sp. BL1 | reverse complement strand
GGCGGGATCCGCGTGTGGGCACGGCCTGCGGGCGCGCCCGTGCCGCCCGCCGTGGCTCCGGAAGTTTCGGGGATCGCCGGTTCTGCCGGTTGAGTCGATCGCGCCTGCGGGCCGATGCTTGGCGAATCGACCGTAGACGATGGAAGAGGTGCCGGAGCATGCGCCGACCCGCGCTCGTCGTACTCGTCCTCGCCGCCCTGCTCGCCGGCACCCCGGCGGTCGCCCGGGCCGGCGCCGCCGCACCGCCGCCCGACCCCGCCGCGCTCGCCGGGATCCGCACGCCCGGCACCGCCTGGGAGCACGACCCGGCCACCGGCCGGCTCACTGTCACCGCCGACGACACCGTACGCGGGCGCGAGCTGGCCGCGTTGCGGCGCACCGCCGACCGGGCCGGTGCGGTGCTGCGCCACGAACCCGGCCGGCTGCGCACGCTCATCGCCGGCGGCCAGGCGATCTACGGCGGCGGTGGGCGCTGCTCCCTGGGCGCGAACGTGCGCAGCGGCACCGCCTGGTACTTCGTGACCGCCGGGCACTGCACCCGCCTCGCCGCCACCTGGTACGCCGACAGCGCCCGCACCACGGTGCTCGGCAGCCGGACCGGCAGCAGCTTCCCCGGCAACGACTACGGCGTGGTCCGGTACACCGGGACCGTCGCCCACCCGAGCGCGATCCACACCTACCCCGGGCAGGTCACCGTCACCGCCGCCGGCAGCGCGTACGTCGGGCAGGCGGTCTGCCGCAGCGGCGCCACCACGGGCGTGCGGTGCGGCACCGTCACCGGGCTGAACGCGACTGTCAACTACGCCGAGGGCAGCGTCACCGGGCTCATCCGCACGAACATCTGCGCCGAGCCGGGCGACAGCGGCGGACCGCTCTACGTGGCCGCGACCGGCACCGTCATCGGCGTCCTCTCCGGCGGCAGCGGCAACTGCACGAGCGGCGGCACCAGCTACTACCAGCCGATCCTGGAGATCCTCGCCGCGTACGGCCTGACCATCCCCTGACCGGCGGTGCGGCCGGGGCGCCCGACGCGCCCCGGCCGGTGGTCAGCCCGCGCAGTTGTTGTTGCGCACCGGCCGGGTCAGCCGCTCCTGGTCCCCGAACGCCGCGTACACCCGCAGGTAGCACGGCAGGTCCACGTCACCGTAGTAGCTGACGACCTGGTCGTCGTAGTGCGTGGTGCCGCTGTCGGTCACCTGCCACGTGCCGCCGTCACCGGACTGGATCTCCCAGTAGACGTCGCCCGAGCAGCCGTCCAGGCCGCGCGACCAGGCGATCAGGTTGGCCCCGTTGTAGACCTCCGACTGCACCAGGGTGCAGGCCGCGGCCTGGGCCGGTGTCGTGACCGCGAGCAGGCCCGCGGCCGTCATCGCCCCGGCGCCGAGCGCCGCCATCAGCTTGCGCATGCTTCAGCTCCTCCACGGTGGATGGTGGATCTTTCCGCCGAGGGTAGCGGGAGGTGAAAACAAGCTTCAATGCCTGAGCGGTAAACCGTGGGAAATCTTCAGCTCGCGGTGTCGCCGGGCACGGCCATCTCACCCAGGCGCGACCAGTCCTGCTGCGGCACCGTCACGTTGACGATCCTGGGCGTCTCGGCCAGGTGCGGAGGCAGCGTGCGCCGGGCGGTCCGGAAGTGCTCCGACTGCACGTGCGCCGCGCCCGCCTCGTCGTCGCGGAACGCCTCGACCAGCACGTACTCGGTCGGGTCGTCCAGGCTGCGGGACCAGTCGAACCACAGGCAGCCGGGCTCGGCCCGGGTCGCGGCGGTGAAGTCGGCGACGATCTGCGGCCAGTTGTCGGCGTCCTCCGGACGGACCCGGAACTTCGCGGTAATGAAGATCATGGGATCAGGCTACCCAGGCCGGACAGGCCGTCGTGCGGCATCAGCTCTTGGCCGCCGGCCCGAGCAGTTCGGCCGCCCGCCGGTCGGCGAACGCGGTGACCGCCTGCTGCCCGGCGCCGAAGACGATCGCCAGGCCCAGCAGCGCGGCGGTACTGCTCACGCTGGTCTCCACCAGGCCGCCGATGACCAGCATGATGCCGACCACCGCCACCAGCGGGCCGATCGCGAGCTTCAGCAGCCCCTGCTGGAACGGCAGCTTGTAGGGCAGCCCGCCGGACCGTGAGGTGATCATCGAGGGCAGCGCGCTGAGGAACGCGCCGAGCGCCCCGGCGATCAGCACGAAGAACAGCAGCCGCCAGGCCGGCACGCCACCGGCGTCGGTCGGCGCCTCCAGCAGCCGTACGTCGTGGCTGCGCCACTGCACCAGCACCACCAGGATCTCCGCCACCAGCGCGAACACCGACAGCCCCAGCATCCGGTTGCGCAGCCGGCGGGCCGACTCGTGGAACTCGTCGGACGCGGAGTGGTAGCGCAGCAGCAGTGCCTGCACCCGGGCGCGCAGCAGCGCGTCGGACGGGGTGCCGGCCGACGGGTCGAGATCGGTGAGCACCTTGTCGTCGGCCGGCAGCACCTGCGCCGCCGCGCTCCGGTACGCCGGCAGCAGCCCGGTCAGCTCGTCCGGGCTGCGCAGCGCCACCATCCCCCGCTCCACCGAGTGGATCGTCTGCCACGCGTACTCCAGGTTGCCGCCGCGCAACCACTCGACCACGCCGCTGCGTCCGAGTACCCCCTCCACCCCGGACAGCTGCGCGCGCAGCGCCCCGGCCCGCTCCGGGTCGCGCGCGGACAGCACCGCGAGCTGCTGGTACAGGTCGTCGAGTTTGGTCCGGACGCGGACCTGCCACACCGCGCCGGGAACCGGCGCGGCGGGCCGGACCCGCCGGTCCTCCGGCGCGTTCCGCGGACCGGGTACAGCCTCCGGCTGGGTCTCCTGTCCGATCATCGTGCCCCACCTCTTTCCCCCCACCCGGCGCGGGGCGCGCGCGAGCCTGCCACCAGTATTCGCAGGTCAGAGGCATAATGGCTAGCGCACAACGGACAGTCGGCCGGGTCGCGGCGGCGGTGGCGCCGACCTGACGGACGACACCGCGGCGCTCGGGCGGTCGGTAGCCTGAGCCGGTGACCGTCTACGCCCTCGCACAGCTCACCATCCACGACCGGGCGCGCTACGACAGGTATGCCGCCGCCTTCCCGCCGGTGCTGGCCCGCTACGGCGGGAAGCTGCTCGCCGCCGACACCGCCCCCCGCGTGGTCGAGGGCGACTGGCCGCACCAGAAGGCGGTACTGCTGTCGTTCGACAACCGCGAGGACTTCGAGCGCTGGTCCACCTCGCCGGAGTACCGGGAGATCTCCCGGGACCGGGAGGCGGCCACCGAGGGCGTTGTCCTGCTGCTCGACGGGATCGGTCACGCCTGGCCGGCCTGAGCCGTCAGAGCCGGTGGCGCACCCACACGTTGGGCTCGACGTACGCGGCGTGGTCGTGGTCGACGTCGACGAGCACCGGCGTCAGCGCGCCCGGCACGCGTACCGGGCCGGAGGTGTCGAACGGCAGCCCGGTCCAGCGCCGCCAGTCGGCGAGCGTGCCGGTCACCGTCATCGACCGGGGCGCGATCCGCTCGACGACCCCGCCCGCCCGCACGTGCACCCGCAGCCACGGGTCGGCCGGCAGCCCGTCCGGGCCGCGCCGGGCCACGTACTCGGTCATCGGCACGTCCGGGACGGCGGCCTTGCCGTTCGGGCGCACCGGCGCCACCAGCGTGTCGAAGCCCGCGCCGGCCACCGCCGCGCGCATGGCCGCGAGCATCAGCCCGGACAGCCCGCCGCCGCGCCGGTCCGGGCGCACGCAGATCTCCAGCGCCGACACCAGGTTCGGAGTGGACCCGGTGAGCCGGCCCAGCGTGGCCCGCTGGATCACCCGGTCCCAGCCGCCGTCGGGCAGCTCGTCCTCGGTCCAGCGCAGCGGCACCGCGTACCCCCGGGCCACCGCCCGGCCCGGCTCGGCCGGGTCGACGGCGGCGAAGACGAACTCGGGGTACGTCTCGTGCGCGACGCCGTAG
This sequence comes from Micromonospora sp. BL1, assembly GCF_003667485.1. Classification (NCBI taxonomy): domain Bacteria; kingdom Bacillati; phylum Actinomycetota; class Actinomycetes; order Micromonosporales; family Micromonosporaceae; genus Micromonospora; species Micromonospora sp. BL1. Next base: position 54,983 of record NZ_RCVK01000232.1, on the reverse strand, counting down.
TAGATCGCGCCCATCGGGTCCCAGAGCATGAACGGCGGCCAGGCGCCGTCGAAGTCGGTGTCCAGCAGCGGCGCCAGGTCGGGCCGCTGCGCCAGGGTCACGATCTCCACTGTCACGCCGGGCAGGCTAGAGCCGCGCGGCCCGGACCGCACGCCGTTTTGTCGGCGCCGGTGGCTAGGCTGCCGGCATGGCAGATCCGTTCCGGGTGCGCGTCACCGTGCGCGGCTACGAACTCGACACGCAGGGGCACCTCAACCAGGCGGTCTACCTCCAGTACGCCGAGCACGCCCGCTGGGAGTGCCTGCGCGCGTCCGGCATCGGCCAGGACCGGCTGCTCGCCGGCGGCGTCGGGCCGGTCGCGCTGGAGGTGACGGTGCGCTACCTGCGGGAGCTGCGCGGCGGCGACGAGGTCGACGTGACCTGCGAGTTCCACTGGGGCGAGGGCAAGACGTTCCGGATCGGCCAGGAGTTCACCCGTGCCGACGGCACCCCGGTCGCCTCGGTGACCGGCGTCGGCGGGCTGCTCGACCTCACCGGGCGGCGGCTCGTGGCCGACCCGCGCGAGCGGTTCCGGGCGCTGGCCACCGACCCCGTGCCGATGAACCTGTGACGCCCGGTCAGCCCGCCGCGCGCAGGTAGGCGAGCACGGCGAGCACCCGCCGGTTGGTGTCCTCGTCCGGCGGCAGGCCGAGTTTGGCCAGGATGTTGCCCACGTGCTTGCCGACCGCCGCCTCGGTGACGTACAGCCGGGCCGCGATGGCCGCGTTGGAGTGGCCCTCGGCGACCAGGCCCAGCACCTCCCGCTCACGGGGGGACAGCGCGCCGAGCGGGTCGCGCGGACGCCGCAGCAGGTGCCGCACCACGTCCGGGTCGACGGCGGTGCCGCCGGCCGCCACCCGGCGCAGCGTCGCGGCGAACTCCGCGACGTCGGCCACCCGGTCCTTGAGCAGGTAGCCGACCCGGTTGCCGTCGCCGCTGTCGAGCAGCGCGGCGGCGTACCCGCTCTGCACGTGCTGGCTGAGCACCACCACGGCGAGGTCCGGGCATTCGGCACGCAGCGTGACGGCCGCGCGCAGGCCGTCGTCGCGATGCTGCGGCGGCATCCGGATGTCGGTCACCAGGAGGTCGGGCCGGTGCGTGCGCACCGCGTCGAGCAGCTCCGGGGCGGAGCCGACCGCGGCGTCCACCGCGAAGCCGAACCGGGTCAGCAGGCCCACCAGGCCCTCCCGGAGCAGCACCTCGTCCTCGGCCAGGACGACCCGGGTCACGGACGGCACGGCAGCTCCACCCGCACGAGGGTAGGCCCACCGGGCGGGCTGGACAGCAGCAGCCGCCCGTCCGCCGCGGCCACCCGGTCCGCGAGCCCGGTCAGGCCGGTGCCGCGCGCCGGGTCGGCGCCGCCCCGGCCGTCGTCGCGTACCTCCACCACCAGCAGGCGGTCGGTACGGGTCAGCCGCACCTGCGCCCGGGTGGCCCCGGCGTGCCGGGCGACGTTGCCGAGCGTCTCCGAGACCACGTACCAGGCGGTGGTCTCCACCAGGTCGGGCACCGGGCGGGTCAGGTCGGCGTGCACGGTGACCGGGACGACCGACCGGGCGGCCAGGTCGCCGACGGCGGCGGCCAGACCGAGTTCGGTGAGCTGTGGCGGGCGGATGCCCTGCACTATGCCGCGCAACGTCACCATCAGCTCCTTGGCCTGCTCGTGCGCCGCCGCGAGCGGCTTCGCCACCGGGGAGTCGTCCGGCACGTCCAGGCGGGCCAGCCCGAGCTGGAGGGTGAGACTGGTCAGGCGTGGCTGCACGCCGTCGTGCACGTCCCGCTCGATGCGGCGCCGCTCCGCCTCGTAGGCGCTCACCAGGCGGGCACGGGACCGGGTCACCTCGCGCAGGGCCGTCCCGGCGGGCGCGTCGTCGAGCAGCAGGCGGGTCACCGCCGCCTGCGCCGCGACGAGCAGGCCGGCCAGGTAGACCAGTGCCGGGGCCGCCAGCAGGCCGGCGAAGGCGTACGGCACCGCCTCGGCCGGGGAGTCGACAGTGGCCCAGACCAGCACGATCCGGTCCTCGCCGCCGGCCAGCCAGGGACCGGCGACGAGCGCCGCGTCCAGCAGCACGAGCAGCCCGAACATCCCGTACGCCAGCGGCACCGCCGCACCCAGCACGGCCAGGTACGCGCCCTCCCGCCACCCGGTGGCGGTGGTGAAACGGGCGGCGAGCCCGCGCCACCTCGGCGCGGTCACCGGGCGGTCGTCGACCAGGCCGAGGCGCCACCGCTCGAACGCGGCCAGCGGCGCGCCGGCCAGCGGGGCGAGCGCCACCACCGCCAGCGCCACCACGGCCAGCGCCGCCAGCGCCCCGGCGTCGACCGGGCGGCCCCGCCGCAGCGCGGCGGCCACCAGCAGCACCGGCGCGGCGACGACCGCCGCGCCGAGCGCCGCCGCGCCGGCCAGGGGCAGGGTCGTGACGGCGTACGCCAGGGCCCGCCACGGCCACGCGGAGAGCAGGTAGCGGCGGCGGCGCAACGCGACGGCCAGCCCGTGATCAACTGTCATGGCCCGACGCTAGCCAGACCACGCCGCCCGGCCCAGCCGGTTGGACCCCGCTCTCCGGGTAGGTCTGGCCCTACCCCGAACCGGCCCGCCACGCCCCGTGCGCCGGGCCGCCCCGGGACGGTGCACTCGGCGGATGAGAAACCGCCTCGCGGGCGCCTGCTGGCTGCTCGCCACCGCGTCGTTCCTGGCCGCCAACGTCGTCGTCGGCCTGGCCTGGGACCAGCCCGGGTTCAGCTGGGCCGAGCACAACATCAGCGACCTCGGCAACGTCACCTGCGGCGTGTGGGACAGCAGCCGGCCCCGCCCGGTCTGCTCGCCGTGGCACCCGGCCATGAACGCCGTATTCGTCGGCGCCGGGCTGCTGCTCGCGCTGGGCGCGCTGCTCGCACACCGCGCGCTGCGCCCGGGCCGCGCCGCGGCCGTCGCCGTCGCGTCGATCGTGGCCGCCGGGTCCGGGTACGTGCTGGCCGGCCTCCACCCGGCGGACGTGGACGAGAACCTGCACGTGCTCGGCGCGCTGCTGGTCTTCGCGCCCGGCAACGCCGCGCTGCTCGCCGCCGCGCTCGCCCGCCGGTCGCCGCTGCTGCGCGAGCTGCGGACCGTCAGCGCGCTCCTGGGCCTGCTCGGGCTCGCCGGCACCGTGCTGTTCCTGTCCCGGGTGGACGCCGGCATCGGCGTGGGCGGCATGGAACGCGTCGCCGTGTTCCCGCTGTTCGCCTGGGTGACGGCGGCCGGGCTCCGGCTGCTGTGGTCGTGTCGGTCCCGGCCCCTATCCTGACCGGATGGAGCTGGCGTTCAGCGGCGAGGTGTGGTTCTGGCGCGGCCCGGCGCCGTACCACTTCGTCACGGTGCCCGACGAGCAGAGCGCGGCGATCGAGGCCGCCTCGGCGTCGGTCACCTACGGCTGGGGCATGATCCCGGTGACGGTCCGCATCGGTGACACCGACTGGCGGACGTCGCTGTGGCCCAAGGACGGCCGGTACGTGGTGCCGCTGCGGGTCGCGGCGCGCCGGGCGGAGGGCATCGAGCTGGGCGACCGGGTCGACGTGCGGCTGACGGTGGACGTGTGACCGGGCCGGAACTGGTCGAGGCGGGCCGGCTGCTCGCCGCCGCGCGGCGGCCGGTGGTCTTCACCGGGGCGGGCATGTCGGCCGAGAGCGGCGTGCCGACGTTCCGCGACGCGCAGACCGGGCTCTGGCAGCGCTACGACCCGCAGGAGCTGGCGACCCCGGCGGCGTTCCGGGCCGACCCGGCGCTGGTCTGGGGCTGGTACGAGGCACGCCGGCGTGGGGTGCGGCGGGCGCTGCCGAATCCGGGGCACCGGGCGGTGGCGGCGATCCAGGCCCGCCTCCCGGAGACGGTGGTGATCACCCAGAACGTCGACGACCTGCACGAGCGTGGCGGCGTGCCCGCACCGGTACGCCTGCACGGCAGCCTGTTCGCGCCCCGCTGCTCGGCCTGCGCCCGGCCCGCGCCGCTGCCGTCCGACCTGCCGCCGCCCTCCGACGCGCCGGTGCCCGGCGCTCCGGAGGCGCGCGACGAGGCGGAACCGCCCGGCGGGCCCGTGTCGCATGCGCCGGAACCGCAGGACGGACCGCTGACCCCGCCCGCGTGCGCCGGATGCGGCGCGCCCGTGCGGCCCGGGGTGGTGTGGTTCGGCGAGGCGCTGCCGTCGGCCGCGCTGGACGCGGCGGTCGAGGCGGCGACCGGCTGCGACCTGCTGCTGACGGTGGGCACCTCGGCGCTCGTGCACCCGGCCGCCGAGATCCCGCTCGTGGCGGCCCGTCTCGGCGCGCCCGTGGTGCAGGTGAACCCGGTGCCGACGCCGCTGGACGCGATCTGCGCGGTGAACCTGCGCGGCCCGGCCGGCGAGGTGCTGCCCGCGCTGGTGCGTGCCGCCTGGCCGGACGCCGACGCCGGCTGAGCTGCCCGCCGCCGCCCTGCCCGTCGCCCTGCCTGACAGCCCAGCCGCGCCGCCTCGTCGTACCGCCCGGCGGGCACCGGTCCGGCGGACCGGCGCCGGGCGTGATCGCGGGAATCACCCGATTCGACCGTCCGGGGCCGCCTACCGTCGGCGCAGGAGGTGGACCGGCGGAGGGCGGCGGACGTGGGACGCGAACGGGTGCGACGGCGGCTGCGTGCGCCCCGGCCGGGGCCGGACCAGCGCCGGGTCACCCCGTTCGAGATCTTCTTCGACCTGGTCTTCGTCTTCGCGCTCACCCGGATCATGGCGCTGATCGAGCCGCACCCGACCCCGGCCGGGATGGCCAAGGGCCTGCTCCTGCTCGTGCTGCTCTGGGTGGCGTGGCTGTCGTACACCTGGTTGGGCAACCACACGCCCGCCGACGTCGGGGTGGTGCGCGGCGGGTTCCTGGTCGCGATGGCCGCGTTGTTCCTGGCCGCGCTCGCCATGCCGCAGGCGTGGACGCCGGGCCCGGGGCTGGACGGACCGCTGATCGTCGTGCTGGCCTACGTGGTGCTGCGCGTGGTGCACCTGACGCTGTTCCACTGGGCCGCGGCGGGTGACCCGGAACTGCGCGCCCGGATCCGGTTCTTCGCGTTCGTCAGCGCCGTCGGCTGGGTGCCGCTACTGCTCGGCGCGCTGCTGGACGGTGCCGCGCACGCGGCGCTGTGGGTGCTGGGCTTCGCCGTCGAGGTGGCCGGTCAACGGCTGTCGTACGCCCGCCGGGGCGCCTGGCCGCTGCGCAGCCCGACGCACTTCGCCGAGCGGTACGGCCTGGTGCTGATCATCTCGCTGGGGGAGTCGGTGGTGGCCGCGGGGGTGGGAGCGGCCTCGGCGGTCACCGAGCCGCCGGTCCTCGCCGTGGCGCTCGTCGCCTTCGTGGTGACCGTCTGCCTCTGGTGGCTCTACTTCCACCGCACGTCCCCGGCGGCGGCCCGGGCGCTCTCCGCCGCACCGGCGGCGCAGCGGGACCGGATGGCCGCGGACGCCTACAGCCAGACCCATCTGCTGCTCGTCGCCGGCGTCATCTACCTGGCACTCGGCGTCGAACAGGTGCTGGAGCACGTCGCCGACCCGGAGGCCGGGCCCCGGCTGAACCCCTCAGCGGCGGTGGCGCTGTTCGGCGGCGCGGCCGTCTACCTGGCCGGACGGCTGCTGTTCCGCCGGCTGACCGGGCAGCCGGTCGGACCGGCCCGGCTGGCCGTCGCCGGGGCGGCGCTGCCGCTGGCCGTGCTCGGGACGGTATTGCCGCCACCGCTGGCGCTCGCGGCGCTGGCCGGGCTGCTGCTGGCCGCGATCGCCGTCGATCGGCGCGGTGCGCCGTCCGCCGCCGGGCGGTCGACGGTAACCGATGCGCATCAACCGGTTTGAAAGCCGCACACACCGGAGAAGTGCAGGTCGCGCCCGGCAGAGTGGCCGGCGCGATCACGGGAGGTGGCGATGTCACGGAAACTGCGGGCGACCGCGTTGGCCGGGGTGCTGACCCTGGCGATCAGCGGCTGCGGCGGCGTCGGCGGGGGAGGGGACTCCGGCGGCGGTGGCGCCGAGGGCAGCGGCGCGCTGAGCACCATGGGCTTCAGCCTGTCCGACGAGATCGCCACCACCCGGGTGGACGCGTTCAAGCGCGACCACGGCGACGTCCGGCTGACGATCACCGAGGGCGCGTTCGACGAGCAGCAGTTCCTGTCGGCGGTTGCCTCGGGCAACCCACCGGACCTGGTCTACATGGACCGCAAGCTCATCGGCACGTACGCCGAGCGCGGCTCGATCCAGCCGCTCACCGACTGCGTCGAGAAGCAGCGGATCGACATGGCGGAGTACCGGCAGTCCGCGCGGGAGCAGGTGACGCTCGACGGCACGGTGTACGGCATCCCCGAGTTCTCCCAGGTCCGCGTGCTCTACCTGAACGAGGCGCTGCTCAAGCGGGCCGGGCTGGGCGCCGACGACGTGAACCTGGCCGACTGGGCGGGCCTGCCCGCGCTCAACGCCAGGCTCGCCGCCGTCTCCGGAGGCCGGCTCAGCCGCATCGGCATCGACCCGAAGATCCCCGAGTTCCTGCCGATGTGGGCCAAGGCCAACGGCGCCGACATGATCTCCGCCGACGGCACCCGGGCCAACCTCACCGACCCGAAGGTGGTCGAGGCGCTCACCACCGGCGTCGGGCTCATCCAGGCCCAGGGCGGCTGGGGGAAGTTCAAGTCGTTCCGGGACACGTTCGACTTCTTCGGCGCGCAGAACCCGCTGGCGAAGAACCAGATCGCCGCGTGGCCGATGGAGGAGTGGTTCCTCAACCAGGCCGCGAAGAACAGCCCGGACGCCGAGCTGGTGGTCAAGCCGTTCGTGGACCGGCAGGGCAAGCCGCTGAGCCTGTCCTCCGGGCAGGCGTGGGTGATCACCAAGGGGGCGAAGAACCCGGACGCCGCCTGCGCGTTCGTCAAGCAGATGACCGCCACCGACACCTGGCTGGCCGCCGCCCGGGCCCGCGCCGAGGCGCGCAAGGCCGCCAACCTGCCCTTCACCGGCCTCTGGACCGGCAACACCACAGCCGACAAGAAGATCTTCGACGAGGTGTACAAGCCCACCGGCAACAAGCGCTTCGACGACGCGGTGCAGACCATCCGCCAGGCGCAGGACGCCGCGTTCGCGATGCCCGCCTCGCCCGCCGGCGCCGAGTTCGACAAGGCGTGGACGGACGCGGTCAACCGGGTGCTGTCCGGTCAGGAGCAGCCCGCGCAGGCGCTCGACCGGGCCCAGCGGGAGGCGACCGCCGCGCTGGACAAGGCCGCGGACTAGCCCGCCATGGCCACCACCACCGTCACCCCTGCCGTACCGGGCCGGCGGCGCCGCACGTCGCTGGCCCGGCGGGAGGCCCGCTGGGCGTACCTGTTCCTGGCGCCGTGGATCGTCGGGTTCCTGGCGTTCACCGCCGGGCCGATGATCGCCAGCCTGTGGCTCAGCTTCACCGAGTACGACGTGATCAACTCGCCGCGCTTCACCGGGCTGGACAACTACCGGCAACTGATGTCGGACCCGCAGGTGGCGCGCAGCCTCGGCAACACCGTCTACTACACCGCGCTGCACGTGCCGCTGGTGATGGCGATCTCGCTCGGGCTGGCCCTGCTGCTCAAGCGCGTCGGCCGGCTCTCCGGCTTCTTCCGTACCGTGTTCTACCTGCCGGTGATGACCCCGGCGGTGGCGGTCGGCATCCTGTTCCTGCTGCTGCTCAACACGCAGGACGGCCTGATCAACCGCGGCCTGGCGCTGGTCGGGATCGACGGTCCGAGCTGGACCACGGACCCGGACTGGGTGATGCCCGGCATCGTGCTGATGAGCCTGTGGAGCCTCGGCTCCACCGTGATCATCTATCTGGCCGCGTTGCAGGGCGTGCCCCGCGACCTGTACGAGGCGGCCCAGCTCGACGGTGCCGGCGCCTGGGCGCGGTTCCGGCACGTCACGCTGCCGATGATCTCCGGCGCGCTGTTCTTCACGCTGATCGTCAACACCATCGCGTCGCTGCAGATGTTCACCGAGGTCTACACCATGTACTTCGGCAACCGGCAGACCGCCGGTTCGTTCAGCAGCGACGCGGCGTCGTTCTACGTGATCCACCTGTTCCGGGAGGCGTTCCAGTTCCTGCACATGGGTTTCGCCTCGGCGATGGCCTGGCTGCTCTTCCTGATCATCCTGGTGATCACGCTGGTGCAGGTGAAGCTGGGCAACCGGTTTGTCTACTACGAGGGGGAGGACCGGTGACCACCACGAGTCAGCCGCCGGCCGCCGGCGCCGTGGTGGCGCCGGTGACCGCGCCCGGACCGGTGCGGCAGGCCGACGACGGCCGCCGGCCCCGCTGGCAGCGCGTGCTGTTCGTGCTCGCCCTGGTGGCCGCCGCCGTGGTCTTCCTGCTGCCGTTCGTCTGGCTGGTCGGCGCGTCGCTGCGACCCCGGGAGTACGTCTTCGCGCCCGGCCTGCTGCCCACGCCGTTCGCGCCGGACAACTACGCCCGGGCGTGGGACGCCATGCCGCTGTTCACCTGGCTGTTCAACAGCGTCGTGGTGGGCGTGGCGGCGGCGGCCGCGGCCACGCTGTCCAGCGCCTGGGTCGCGTTCGGGTTCGCGTACTTCCGGTTCCCCGGCCGCAACCTGCTGTTCGGGCTGGTGCTGGCCACCATGATGCTGCCGTTCGCGGTCACCATGATCCCGACGTACCTGATCTGGAACCGGCTCGGCCTGGTCGACACACAGGTGCCGCTCTGGGCCGGCAACCTGTTCGGCTCGGCGTTCTACATCTTCCTGCTGCGCCAGTTCTTCCTGTCGCTGCCCCGGGAGTACTTCGAGGCGGCCCGGGTCGACGGGGCCAGCTATCCGCAGCTGTTCTGGCGGATGGCGTTCCCGCTGGTCCGTCCGGCCCTGCTGGTGGCGTTCGTGTTCGAGTTCAAGGCGAGCTGGACGGACCTGGTGAAGCCGCTGATCTACCTGCGCAACGAGCAGCTCTACACGCTGCCCCGGGGGCTGAAGGTGATCCTGGACCGGTTCGGCTACGGCGGCGAGCAGCAGTGGGAGGTCGTGCTCGCCGCCAGCGTGATCGCCACCGTACCGATGATCATCCTGTTCTTCCTGGCCCAACGGCACTTCGTGGAAGGGATCGCGACGGGCGGGCGCAAGGGGTGAGCCTCACGCGCCGCGCGGCGCCCGCTTCGGGAAGACGGTGTACGCGACCGGCCAGAACACCAACCAGCCCGCCATCACCACGGTGAGCCGGCCGGTCCACGCCCACAGTTCGGCGGTGCGCTCGCCGTCGCCGACCAGGGCGATGCCGGCGAGCAGCACGGCGCAGGCGACCGCCCAGCCGATCATGCCCTTGCCCCACTCGCGCCACTCGTGCCGGGCCCGCGCCATCCCGTACCGGGGGGCCCGGCGCGGGGGAGGGCCGCCGGCGAACCGGTGCGCGAACCGCTCGTCGGCCCAGCGCACCATGCTGTGCCCGAACGCCACCGAGAACCCGAGGTACGCGGCGGCCAGGCCGTGGGCGAACGTGGCGGTGGCGCCCCGGCGCAGGTCGATCATCGTGGCGGCGAGCAGCACGAGGTCGACCACCGGCACGGCGATCAGCAGGGCGGCGCCGAGGCGGGGCCGCCGCAGCGGGTACCGGGCGATCAGCCCGGCGAGCAGCACCACCCAGAACGCCACCTCGCATCCGACGATCACTGCCACGAGCATGCGGACTCCTTTTTTAGTACGCTGTGCGATAACCGTAACAGCGGCCGTCAACCAGGTTCCGGAGGGGCCCGTGCCCAAGATCGTCGACCACGACGCGCGCCGTGCCGAGCTGGCGCGGGCGATGTGGCGGGTGGTCTACCGCGACGGCGTCGGCGCCGCCACCGTCCGCAGCATCGCGGCCGAGGCGGGCTGGTCACCGAGCGCGCTGCGGCACTATTTCGCCACCCAGACCGAGCTGCTGGTGTTCGCCATGGAGCACGTGCAGGCCGAGGCGGCCGAGCGGATCGCCGCCGACGACCGCACCGGCAGTCCGCGCGAGGTCGCCCAGCGGATCCTGGAACAACTGCTGCCGCTGGACCGCCAGCGCGTCCGCGAGGCCGAGGTGTGGCTGCTGCTCGCCGCGCGCGCCCAGACCGACCCGGCGGCGCGAACCCGGATGGCCGACGCGGACGACGGCATCCGCCGCGCCGCCGAGTTCGCCGTCGCGCTGCTCACCGGACAACCGGCCGCCGGCCCCGAGGCGGTCGCCCGGTTGCACGCCCTGCTCGACGGGCTCGCGCTGCACGCGCTGCTGTATCCCGAGCGGATGCCGCCCGCGCGCGCCCGCGAGCTGCTCGGCGCGCACCTGGACACGCTGGTCGCGTCCTGAGCGCCCTGGCCGCGGCCAGGGCGACTCAGTCGCCCGGCGGCCGGCCCATCGCCGCGCCCAGCTCGGCGCGGCTGGCGATGCCCAGCTTGCGGTAGACCCGGGCCAGGTTGGCCTCCACCGTCTTCGGGCTGATGTAGAGCGCGTCGGCGATGAGCCGGTTGGTCTGACCCCGGGCGGCGAGCCGGGCGACCCGCTCCTCGGTGGCGGTGAGCGTGGTCGGCGCCGGGGTGCGGGCGCCGATGCGGCCCAGCTCCGCCCGCGCCCGGTCGGCGAACGCGGACGCGCCCAGCGCGTCGAACTCGGCCGCGGCCGCGTCGAGCGCCGCCCGCGCCTCCCGACGTCGCCGCACCCGCCGGTACGTGCGGCCGGCGGCGAGCAGGCAGCGGGCCCGGTCCAGCGGCAGCACCCCCTCCGGCACCGCGGCCCGGGCCTGCGTCAGCGCGTCCAGCGCCGCGCCCGGATCCGCCCCGGTCGCCCCGGCCAGCAGCACCCGGCTGCGGGCCAGCCCGAGCGTCGTCCACGGGCGCGGCAGCCGGCGGTGGCGCCCGGCCAGCCGGTCCAGCGCGGCGCGCGCGGTGTCCAGGTCACCGGCGCCCACGCACGCCTCGATCCAGTCCGGCTCGAAACGCTGCCCCAGCGGTTCGGCGATGCCCGACCCGTCGAGATCGGCGGCGAGCGCGCCGTACGCAGCCGCGGCGGTGACCCACTCCCCGGAGGCCAGCGCCACCAGGCCGGTGAGCTGATGGTGCAGTCGCCGGCTCCACGCGTCGCCGAGGTCGTCGTCGCGGCGCAGCCCGGCGGCCGCGGCGCCCGCCCGCGCCAGCCGCCCCCGGTGCGCGTCGAGCACACCGGCCAGCCAGCTCTCGCCCACCAGCCCGGTGCCCAGCTGCTCACCCAGGTCACGGGCGGCGGCGATGTGCGTACCGGCCTCGGCGAAGCGCCCCGCCAGCAGTTCCGTCTCGCCGAGGTGGGTCAGCACCTCGTGCCGCAGCGGGTCGTCGCCGCGCGCCACCGCCAGGTCCAGCATCAGGTGCAGCCGGGACCGCGCCCGGTCGTGGTCGTCGACCGACTTCCACCAGATCGCCGGCACCGAACCGGCCAGGAAGGACGGTTCACCCGCCTCCAGCGACAGGGCCCGGTCCAGCAGATCGGTGGGCGCCGGGCCGCCGGCGCGTACCTCGTGGAAGAACAGCAGCAGCAGCGCGGCGGTGAGCAGCGGGCGGTGCTCGTCCCGGTCGGACAGGCGGGCGATCGCGGCCCGCGCGTGCCGGCGGGCGGGCTCCGGCTGGTCGTGGAACATGGTCAGGTGGGTGTGGATCCGCCCGGCCAGATCCCCGTCCGGCCCGGCGGCCGCGAGCGCCTGCTCGGCGACGCGGACGGCGGTGACGAGGTCGTCGGCGCACCACGCGACGAGCGCGCGCAGCAGCAGCGCCTCGCCCCGCTCGGCGCCGGTCAGCTCCCCGGCCGCCGCCTCGGCGGCCCGCCCGGCCGCCGCGTAGTCGCCGCCGTCGATGCGGCACTGCACCGCGTCGAGGCGACGCCGGTTCCGGTCGGCGGCGGCGGACGAAGGGGTCAGCTCGGCCGCCCGGGCGTACCAGTCGGCGGCGAGCGCTGAGGCGCCACGCATCCGCTGCCGGGCCGCCGCGGCGGCCAGGTCGGCGGCGACAGCGGCGTCCGGCGCCACGGTGCACCGGGACAGGTGCCGGGCCCGCTCGTCCGGCTCGGCGACCGTGCCGGCGAGCAGCGCGTGCATCCGCCGCCGGACCCCCGGCGGGATGCTCTCGCGCACCGCCGCCGCGTACCGGGGGTGCGCGAAGTCGACCCGGCTCGGGGTGACCACGACCAGCCCGGCGTCCTCGGCCGCGTCCAGTGCCCCGGCCGGCACACCCGCCGCCGCCAGGTCCCGCAGCGTCGGCACGGTCAGCAGCGCGGCCAGCCGCACCGCGTCCCGGCTCGGGCCGGGCAGCGCCCGCAGCGTCTCCGCGAGCAGCAGGCGCAGCGACGACGGGACGGGCAGGTCCTCGTCGTGCGCGGGCGGGCGGGGCAGCCGCAGCACCGCTCGGGCCAGTTCGATCGCGAGCAGCGGATTGCCGTCGGCGTCGCGGGCCAGCCGGTCGGTGAGCGGACGGCTGAGCGTGCCGCCGAGCCGGGCCGCCAGGACGCGGTGCAGGTCCGGCGGGGTGAGCGGGGGTACGTCGGCGCGCAGCAGCGGATGCCGGCCGGTCGGGTCGTCGTCCAGCCCCAGCGGCACCGGCGCCGGCGGGCTGTCCCCGGTGCGGTGGGTGGCCAGGACGGCGGGCCACCGGGTCAGCCGGCGCAGCGCGAACCGCAGCGCCCGGGCGCTCGGCGGGTCCAGCCACTGGGGATCGTCGACCGCGAGCAGGACCCGGGGCGCGTCGGTGACCGCCGCGTCGAGCAGCGTACGGGTGGCCGCGCCCACCGCCCGCTCGTCCACCGCGCCGTCGTGCTCACCGGTCAGCAGCACCATGTCGGCGGCCACCCGTTGCGGCGCGGGCAGCCCCGGCAGGGCGTCGGCGAGCGGGCGCAGCACGTCGGCCAGAGCCGCGTACGGCAGCGCGGTCTCGGCCTCGGTGGGCGCGGCGGACAGCACCCGCCAGCCGGTCCGCCCGGCGTGGGCGACCACGGCCCGCCAGAGCGCGGTCTTGCCGATGCCGCTGGGACCGTCGAGCAGCACCGGCGTACCGGAGGTCAGGGCACGCCACACCCGCTCGACGACCGCGTCGCGGCCGACCAGTGCGGCGTCCATGGCGGGATGGTGGCACAGCCGCGCCCGCGAACCCAGCGTCGGCGCGGCCTAGCCCGGAAGCTGTCCGCATATCGAGACGGGCGGGATCACCTCCTGGTTGCGGTAGACGGCGGCGCTCCAGCTCGGCCCGCCCGACGCCACGATCGGCGGGATCCGGGGCGCCCGGGACGGGCTGAGCAGGCTGAGGAACTTGTTGATCACCTGGACGACGGGTTCCAGGATCCGGTAGCCGATCCCGAACCGCGCATGCACACCGAGCCCGACGCCCCGGCACAGCGCGTACGGCGCGCCGAGCGCGGAACCGATGGTGGCGCCGTACGAGGCGATCAGCTCGAACCAGATGCCGGCGGTGAACAGGAACGCGCTGATCCCCATGGTGAACCGCACGCCGTGCCGGACGACCAGGCCCATCACGCCGACCGGCACGCCGGTGAGCGAGTCGAGCAGGCTCACCCGGCGCGCGAACCCCTCCGTCACGCGCGAGCCCACCTGGCCGTTCGCGTAACCGAACCCGAGCCTGCCGGCCAGCGCGTACTCACCGGCGCCGCGGAACGTGCCCCGGCGGGCGCCGAACGCGGTGGCCACCTCCAGCGTCTGGCTCACCGTGAACGACAGCGGCAGGCCGGCGACCAGCCCGATCGGGAACGCGATGTCGACCGGGACCGGAAACGTGCGGCGGTGGTTCTGCCCGCCGTCGATGCCGGCGGTGAAGTCCACCTTGATGCCGAAGCCGCCACCGATCTCCAGCTCGGCCCGGGTCACCTTGCCCGCGCCGACCGCCAGGTGGAACGACGCGGCCGGGCGCCCCACGGTCAGCGTCACGGTCCCGGCCAGCCGGAGCCCGCCGTCGTCGTACGTGAAGTGCGTGCCGACGCCACCGGCGCAGCAGAACGTCCGCACCCGGTAGCCGTGGGCGGTGGCGCCCGCCTGCCCGCCCGGCGCCGGTGGCGGCTGCGCGGGCGCGACGGCGAGCGGACGCGACCGGCCCAGCGTGCCGCCGGCCGCCGCGACCTCCCGGGTCCACGAGGGTTCACCCGCCACGTAGACGGTCGGGCGGTCGAGGGCGACGTCGTCGCCGCCGAACGTGCCGTCGCGGATCACCTCGGTGAGCGTGACCGGTCCGATCGTGACGACCAGGTCACCGCCTTCCTCGGCCAGGTCGAGCACCCGGCCCACGCCGCGTCCGGTGAGGAACATGACCCGGCCGGGCGCGAGCCGGTCCGCGTCGCGCGCGCCGGGGTCGAGCCGCCAGGTCAGCCCGTCCGGGCTCACCGACCGCACGGTCCGGCTGCCGCCGCCGACCAGCACTACGTCCGGTTGCAGCGTGACGTCCTTCCCCGGCGCCGGGGCCTGCCCGTACCGGGGCTGCCCGCCGTCGCCCCCGTCCGCCGGGCCGGGCGTGGGCCCGCCGCAGCCGGTCACCAGGAGCAGCGCCGCCAGGCCGGCCGCGAGCAGCCGTCGGCCGCGCACCGGCCGCCTCACATCCGGCCGGCGACGGTACGGGCGAGCCGTTCCAGCGGCGCCCGGTTCTCCTGCGGGTCGTTGAGCCGCACCAGCCGCACCGCGACCCACAGCTCGCCCTTGCGCAGGAAGAACGCCTCCGCGGTGAGCAGCGCCTCGTCGGCGGTCCCGGCCAGCTCACGGATCTCGTGCCCGAGCTGCCGTTCGATGTCGAGGTACTTCTTGGCGCCCTCGCCCACGAACACCTCGACCTGGGCGGTCGGCCCGGTCACCGGCCCGGTGTAGGTGCACGACTGCCCGGCCACCACCGGTTCGTCCAGCGCCGTGCCGGCGAGGCGTTCCGCGTCGGCCTTCGACACCAGCGTGCACGCCTGTGGGGCGGCGTCGTCCACCGGTCCGGCGCTCGGCTCGGCCGGTGCCTCCCCGGTCGGCTCGGCGACCGGCGCGCCCGCACCGGGCGGAGCGCCGCCGGCGGCCGGCGGTTCGTCGTCGCCGCAGCCGGCGGGCGCGGTGAGCAGGGTCGCGGTCAGCGCGAGCGCGACCAGTCGGCGGCTTCGCATGCCGGCCCCGCTCAGGCCGGGATCGCGTCGAGCGTACGGCGCAGGATCTGTTCGTTGCCCGCGGTGCCGCCGCCGAAGCTGCTGATGGTCACCGTGTACGTGCCCTTGCCCTCGATCAGCACCGCCTCGCCGCGGATGTCCTTGACCGCGAGGTAGCCCCGCTCGCCCCGGTCCAGGTCGACGACCTTCTCGTACTGCTGGCCGGCCTGCTCGTGCTGGTAGTCGTAGGTGGCCTTGCCGGCGGTGGCGGAGGCGGTGGTGACCGCCAGCTGGGCGACGCCGTCGCCGAACGAGCAGTTCCCCTCGTCGCGCAGCTTGCGGTCGACCAGTTCGGAGACCTGGGCGGCGGTGAACGGGCACGGGGGCCGGACGTCGTCCACCGCGCCCGCGTCCACGTCGCCGCCGTCCTCGCCCGCCGCGGAGCCGGCCGGCCCGCCGTCGACGATCCCGTCGCCGGAGTCGCACCCGGCCGGCGCGAGCAGGGCGAGCAGCAGCAGGGGCAGGATCAGCCCTCGCGGGAGCCCGCCGTCGCGGCGGGCACGGGCGGTCCGGGCCGGGGTGAGCGCGTCAGTTGCCATGGCCCGACGCTAGGCGCGCCGTCACCGGCCGTAATCGGGGGTTTCCCTATGCGGTGACCTTGCCGACGGGCTCGCCCGACCCCACCGGCGGCGCGTCCGCGTCGCTGCGCCGCCCCACCCGGATGGCGAGCCGATCCACGTAGCCGACCATGAGCGCGACGAACAGCAGCACGAACAGGATCAGCATGGGCAGCGGCAGGATCAGGCCCAGCGGAAGCTCGCCCCCGGCGCCGAAGGCGCGGCTGGCGATCATGTTCACCAGCGCGGGAGCGGTCAGGCTGTCCGGGCCCCGGCTCACCAGCATCGACCACAGTGGCGACTGGGCGTGCGCCAGCCAGGTCACCGACGCGGTCACGGCCAGCATCGGCAGCGCCGGCAGCAGCAGCGTACGGCCGACGCCGCCGCCGGAGCGCCACCGCTCGTGCTGGCCTCGGAACAGCAGCGTGAACGCGAACAGCGCGGGCACCGACAGCCAGGTCGGCGGCACCAGGCCGAGGAACAGGCCGAGCTGGTCGAGTTCCCTGGTGCGCTCGAAACCGGCGATGGCCAGCGGGCCGACGCCGACGAACAACCACGGCGCGAACGGCACCAGCAGCAGTTCGCTGTAGCGCCCGAGCGGGCGCAGCGCGCCGATCCCGAACCCGGCCAGCGCGGCGAGCGCCACCGCGACGAGTGTGGACAGCAGCGGCGGCACCCAGGTGTTGGCGAACAGGTTCGCGGTCTCGACCCCCCGGGGCAGGGGCCCGGTGTCGGCGGAGAGGTTCCGCAGCCACGGCAGCGACGCCCAGACGGTCACGCTGAGGACGACGACGAGCGCGACAGCGGTCAGCCCGACGAGCAGCGGCCGGCGGCCGGAGTAGGACTCCGCCTCCCGCACGGCCGGGCCGTCCCGCCAGCCGTCGAACTCGATGCGCAGCCGGGTGGCCAGGATGAGCGCCACCGCGGCCAGTCCGAGCAGCCCGAGCAGCACCAGCAGCAGCGTCGACGTGGCCGATCCGGCGCCCAGGCGCATCGTCCGGAACGAGGTCTGCGCGGCGGTGAACACCGGCGTCGCCGTGTCGTCGCCGCCCGGCCCGCCGCCGGTCAGGATGTACGGGGCGGTGTAGGTCTGCAGGGCGGCGGCGAGAACGCTCAGGCCGAGCAACCCACCGACGGCCAGCATGGCGGGCGCGGGCCGCTGGTCGGGCTCGCGGCGGCGCAGGGCGCTCAGGTACAGCGTCGCGGCCACCGCGACGACCAGCCCGAACGTCACCTGTGCCAGCGCCGAGACGAGGAGCGTCCGGGGAGACTGCAGTTCCTGGGTGAAGGTGCCGTTCTCGATGTGCTCGGCGCGCCGGCCGAGGAACACCGCGACCGGCGCGTACGCGGCGAGCGGCAGCGCCAGCACGCCCCGGGTGACCAGGCGGGCCACCCGGCCGGCCCGGTCGGCGACGATCGCGAGCAGCGGCGCGGCGAGCAGCGCCACCGCCAGCGGGATCAGGCTTAGCAGCACCGCGAGCCCGACCTGCCCGACGAACCCGGAGGTGAAGGCGGCCTCGTAGTTCGCCGTGCCGACCGACTCGCCCGAGCCGCGCGGCCCGTCACCCTGGAAGCTGCGAGCCACTGTGGACAGCGTCGGCAGGACGTACGACCAGATCCAGGCGATCACCGCCGGGACGACCAGGGCCAGCCCGATCAGGGCCCTCCCCGGACGGTTCGGCGGCGTGAGCGGGGGCACTGACGCTGTCGCCTGCGGTGCTGCCGGCTGGTTCATCGGGACATCCACCCTCGAAGATCGACGATCACGGCCGCCGCGACGATAGCCGACCCGGTCAAAACCGGCAGCGCCACCGGCCCACGTCGGCGCGGGGGCGGCTAGGGTCGCAACCGTGCGGACCAAGCAGGAGCTGTCGACGGCGATCCGGGAACGACGGCGGGCGGCGCTCGTGGTCAACGCCCACTCCCGCCGTGGCCGGCGGCTCTACGACACCGTCCACGCACGCCTGCGGGCGGCCGGTTTCGCGCTGCTCGGCGCGTACCCGGTGGACCGGCCCGGCGAGCTGGACCGGGTGCTCGCCGAGGCCGCCGACCTCGGGCCGGACCTGCTGGTCACCGGCGGCGGCGACGGCACCGTCGGCGCGGCCGCCCGGCTGCTCGCCCACCGGGACATCGCGATGGGCCTGCTGCCGCTGGGCACCACGAACAACTTCGCCCGCACCGTCGGCGTCCCGCTCGACCTGGACGCCGCCGTCGCGGTGCTCACCGACGGCAAGGTCATCGACGTCGACCTGGGCCTGATCGGCGACACCCGGTTCACCAACCACGTCGGGATCGGGTTGTCCGCCGACATCATGCAGGCCGCGCCGCCGAGGCTGAAGCGGGTCGTCGGGCGGCTCGCGTACCCGATGACCGGGCTGGGGCTGCTGGCCCGGCACCGGCCGCTGGCCGTGACGGTCCGCGCCGAGGGCCGCGAGCACACGTTCACCACCCACCAGGTGTACGTGGCCAACGGCGGCTTCCACGCCGGCCGGCCCATCACCGCCGACGCCACCGCCGACGACCGGCTGCTGGTCGCGTACCCGGTGGGTGGGCCGACCCGGCGCGGGCTGCTGCGCGAGACGGCGCGCAACGCGGCGGCCGGCCACCGCCGCACGCTCGGCGACGAGCCGTTCCTGGCGGTACGCCAGCTGTGGCTGGACACCGACCGGCCGGCCCGCATCGAGGTCGACGGCGAGCCGTACGGGCAGACGCCGGTACGCATCGGCCTGGACCCGAACGCGTTGCGGCTGATGGCCCGCGCCGACAGCCCGGATCACTGACCGGTCAGGCCCAGTGCTCCTCGTCGGGCAGTGGGATCTCCGTGTTCTGCTCCACCGCGTCGGCGGCGGTCAGGTCGTCGCGCACCGACTCACCCAGGCCCGCCCGGTCGCTCGGCGGGCGCAGCACGCCCTGCTCGGCCAGGTCCGACTCGCTCGCCTCGGGCACCGCCGTGCCGACCGTGCCGGGCGGTCCGACGAGTGTCTCGTCCTGCCGCTGTTCCTGCGCGTCGGCCTCGGGCGGGCGGCGCAGCGCGTCCTCGCTCATCGGGCGCGCCCCGTCACGCCGTGCGCCGCACGTACGGCGCGCTCTGGTCGGCCACCTCGCCGTACTCGGCCGGGAGCTGCCCGACGACCTGCGCGTAGGCGGCCGGGTCGACCGCGTCGCGCAGCACGTCGAACACCGCCGTGATCCCGTCCCGCGCGGCGTCCACGTCGACGTCGGCGCGTCCGCTCACCCGCTCCACGAACACGTCGAGCCCGAACGGCTCGGCGTCCTCGGCCGGGCCGAACGCGTACGCCCGCAGCGCCTCCGGCAGCCGGTCGGCGAGGTCGCGGGCCTCTCCGCCGTCGATGCGCTCGGCCAGCGTGGTCAACGTCGCCCGGGTGATCGCGGTGGCCTGCTCCGTGGACGCGCCGCACCGTTCGGCCACCGCGCCGACGAACTGATCCTGGTCCATCTCGCCGCCTTCCTCCGCTGGGATTGCCGGATTCCCACGCTGGACCTCGGCAAACGGGGCGTGAGCCCGAGGAGCCGGAGCCGCCGGACCGGGGGTAGCGTGCAGGCCGGAACCCGCAGCGAGGAGGCCCCGACAGTGCAGCCGACGATCGTGGACGTGCCCACCCCCGACGGAACGGCCGACGCCTACCTGGCCACGCCGGGGTCCGGCGGGCCCTTCCCGGCCGTCCTGCTGTTCATGGACGCGTTCGGGCTGCGGCCCCGGGTCGCGGAGATGGCCGCCACGATCGCCGACCGCGGGTACGTGGTGCTCGCCCCCAACCTGTTCCACCGCGCCGGGCGCGCCCCGCTGATCGACCTCGGCGCGCTCGCCGACGACAGCCGCCGGGCCGCCCTGTTCGAGAGCATCGGGCCGATGATGGCCGCGTTGACGCCGGACGCGGTGGCCCGCGACACGGCCGCCTACCTGGACTTCCTCGCCGCCCGCCCGGACGTCGCGCCGGGCCCGGCGGCGATCACCGGCTACTGCATGGGCGGCACGAACGCGCTGCGCGCGATCGAGGCGCTCCCGGACCGGATCGCCGCGGTGGCCGCGTTCCACGCCGGGCGGGTGGTCACCGACGCCCCGGACAGCCCGCACCTGGCCGTCGGCGCGGTGACCGGCGAACTCTACTTCGGGCACGCCGACGCCGACCCGTCGATGACCGCCGAGCAGATCGCCACGCTGGAGAAGACGCTGGACGCGGCCGGGGTGACCTACCGTTCCGAGGTGTACGCCGGCGCCCGCCACGGCTACACCCAGTCGGACACCCCGATGTACGACGAGCAGGCCACGCGGAGGCACTGGAGGGCGCTGTTCGACCTGCTGGACCGCACGTACCGCCGCTGACTCCGAAGGGCGCGCGGGGGCACGGCCGACGATTCACCGGCCCGGAGCCGGGTAACCGCCGTCATGACCGACCGCCGCGCCGACGACACCGTCCGCTCGCCCCTGGACGGGGCGGTCGAGCGGGGCGGTCTCGCGCTCTCCCGGGTCCGTGACCAGGGCGGCGCGGCCGGCCGGAACCGGCTGCGCCAACTGGAGATCACCGTGGTGATCTCCGCGCAGGCCGGGCTGGCCGCGGCGCTCGCCGCGCTGCTCGCCCAGATGCTGCTCGGCTCCGGCGCGCACGTCTTCGCCCCCGCCGCCGCGGTCGGCACCATCGCCACCGCCATCGGCCAGCGCGCCCGCCGCACGTTCGAGCTGCTCGTCGGCGTCGGCCTCGGCATCGTGGTCGGTGACCTGCTGCGCGCGCTGCTCGGCAGCGGATCCTGGCAGACCGGCCTGGTGGTCACGCTCGCCATCGCCACCGCGCTGCTGGTGGCCGGACGCGGCGGCGCGCTGGTGGGCCAGGCCGGCGGTACGGCGGTGCTGATCGCCACGCTCGCGCCGGTGCAGCCCGGCCTGGAACTGCCCCGCATCTTCGACGCGCTGGTCGGCGGCCTGGTCGGCCTGTTCGTGGTGGCGCTGCTGCTGCCGGTCAACCCGATCCGCGTGCTGGACCGGGCGGTGGAGCCGGTGGTCGCCCGGCTCACCGAGCAGCTCGACGCCGTCGCCCACGCGCTGACCCGCCGCGACGCCGACGCGGCGCAGCGCGCACTGGACGATCTGCGCGGGATCGAACCGGACATCGGGCGGCTCAACGAGGCGCTCAGCGGGGCCGAGGAGGTGGTCACCATCGCCCCGGCCCGCTGGCACCGCCGGGCCCGGTTCCACCGGTACGCCGACGCGACCCAGCACCTCGAACGGCTGGTCCTGTACGCCCGCTCGATCGCCCGCCGCTCCGCCACCGCGTTGCAGTACGACGAGCCGGTCCCGCCCGCGCTGCCCGACGCGGTGGCCCGCCTCGGCGACGCGGTGCGGGAGCTGAAGCGGGCCTGCAGGTCCGGGGAGGACCTGGACCGCACCCGGGAGCTGGTACGGCAGGGCGCCGAGCTGGCCGGGCGCGCGTGGTCGCAGGGTGTGCGCGCCTACGGCGAGGCGATGATCAGCGATCTGCGGACCGGGCAGAGCGAGCTGCTGCGGGCCACCGGCTGCCGGCCCGAGGACGCCAACGGCACCGTGCGCCGGGCCGCCGGTGCGGGGGAGGCGGAGGCGCGCCCGCCGGTCCGGGCCCGGATGAGCCGCCCGGTCCGGCGCCGGCCCGCTGCCCGGGGCGCGCCGGGGCGGCGTCCGGACATGTTCCGCCCACCGACCCGCGTCGCCTGACCCGGCCCGGCCACCCGTCGTCGTCCGGCCGTCGTCGTCCGGCCCGGCCGCCCGCCTCCGGCCGGTCCGGCTGCCCGTCGTCGTCCGGCCGGGTTGCCGGCCGCAGGCCACCGGGCGTCGACTGGCACCTGCCCAGGGCGGCCCGGCTGGTTAGCGTCGGCGCATGGACATCAGTCAGGACGCGCCGGCCGCGCGATTCGCCGCTCTGACCACCGCCCACGTCGCCGACGCCTGCCTGCGCGCCGGCGTGCCCGTCCGCTGCGCCCCGGCCGCCGTCGTCCCGGTGTTGCCGGGGCGGCGCCTGGCCGGCCGGGTCCGACCGGCCCGGCACGCCGGCAGCGTGGACGTCTTCCTGGAGGCGATCGAGCTGGCCGCCGACGGGGACGTGCTCGTCGTCGACGACGCCGGCCGCACCGACCGGGCGTGCGTCGGCGACCTGGTGGTGCTGGAGGCGCGGGCCGCCGGCTTGGCCGGGCTGGTGGTGTGGGGCGCGCACCGCGACACCGCGGACCTGGTCGCGGTCGGACTGCCGGTGTTCAGCCTCGGCGCCACCCCGAGCGGGCCGCTGGAGCTGGACCCGCGCCCGGCCGGGGCGCTGGAGCACGCCCGGGTCGGGCCGTTCACCGTCGGCCCGCAGGATCTGGCGCTGGCCGACGACGACGGCGTGCTGTTCGTACCCGCCGACCGGGCCGGGGAGCTGTTCGACCTGGCCGGGTCCATCCGGGACACCGAGCGGCGGCAGGCCGACCGGATCCGGGCCGGGGAGTCGCTGCGCGTGCAGGTCGGGTTCGGCGCGTACCTGGCGGCCCGGGAGGCGGACCCGGCGCTGACGTTCCGGGCGCACCTGCGGGCGGTGGGCGGCGCGATCGAGGAGTGACCCGGTCAGCCGCCGCGCGCCCACAGCGCCAGGCGGACCCGGTTGGCGCTGCCGGTCTTGGTCATCAGGCTGGTGATGTGCGTCTTCACAGTGGTCACCCCGATGTGCAGGCGGTCGGCGATCTCGGTGTTCGACAGCCCGTCGGCGACCAGGTCCAGCACGTCCCGCTCGCGGGCGGTCAGCTCGGCCGCACGCCGGGGCGCGCCGGCGCGGGCGTGCACCGCGCGTTCGACCAGCCGGCGCAGGACGTCCGGGCTGAACGGGCTGTCGCCGGCGGCGGCGCGGCGGACGCCGTCGAGCAGGTCGACCGGGGGCGCGTCCTTGAGCAGGAACCCGCAGGCGCCGGCGGTCAGCGCCGGGTAGAGGTGGTCGTCGTCGCCGAACGTGGTGAGCACCATGATCCGGGTGGCCGGACGGTCGGCGAGGATCCGGCTGGTCGCGGTGATCCCGTCGACGCCGGGCATCCGCAGGTCCATCACCACCACGTCGGGGCGTAGCCGGGCGGCCAGGGTGACCGCGTCCCGGCCGTTGTCGGCCTCGCCGACGACCTCGAGGTCGGGCTGGGCGTCGCACAGCATCCGCAGGCCGGCCCGGATGAGGTGCTGGTCGTCGACCAGCAGCACCCGGATCACGCCGGCTCCGGCGTGCCCGCGCGGGGCCGGGGCGCCTGGTGGGCCGGCCCGGGCGGGGGCAGCACGGTCCGGACCCGCCAGCCGGAACCGGTGGGCCCGGCCTCCAGCCGCCCGCCGAGCACCTCGACCCGTTCCCGCATCCCGACGAGGCCGTGCCCGCCGCCGGAGGGCACCCCGGCCGGCGCGGCGCCGCGCCCGTCGTCGGTCACCGCCCAGTGCACCGCGCCGTCCTCGACCGACACGGCCAGCCGGGCCCGGGCCGCCGCGCCCGCGTGTTTCGCCACGTTCGTCAACGCCTCCTGGGTCAGTCGCAGCACCGCCTGGCCGCGTACCGCGTCGAGCCTGCCGACCGCCGGGTCGACGTCGGCCTCCACCACGACGCCCGCCTGCCGGGCCCGGTCGACAGCCGCGCCGAGCGCGGCCGGCAGCGCCGACGGCTCGATCGCGGTCAGGGCGGCGTCGCCGCGGACACCGTCCGGGTCACGCAGCACCGCCACCAGCCGCCGCAGGTCGGTCAGCGCGGCCGTGCCGGTGGCGTGCACGTCGTCGAACACCTCGCCGACCCGGGGGTCCAGGTCGGGCAGCACGTGCCGGGCCACGCCGACCCGCAGCACCATCGACGCGACGTGGTGCGCGAGCACGTCGTGCAGTTCCCGGGCGATGGCGCCGCGCTCGTCGGCGCGGGCCGCCCGGCTCTCCGACTCGCGCCGGCGCCGCTCCGCCTCTGCCCGCACCTCGGCCTGCCGCCCGAGTTCCCGGGTGGTCCGCACCACCAGCCCGAGCAGCAGCGGCAGGCCGACTGTGACGGCCAGCCCGAACAGGCCGGTGAGCGCCGCACGGACCGGTTCGCCGATCTGGCCGGACAGGTCGACGGCGGCGAGCAGTCCGGCGCCCAACCAGACCGTGCGCGGCCGGGTGGCCCGCATGGTCAGCTCCAGCAGCGCCCAGCTCGCACCGACCTGGTTGATCATCACGTCGTCGACCAGCACGAGCGCGGCGACCAGCAGGGCCGACTGGATCAGCAGGTTCACCAGAGGGCGGCGGTGGCACAGCAGCGCCAGCGCGAACGCCGGGACCGCCAGCGCCCACTGCGTACCGGTGGCGGCCTGGCCCGCGTGCGGTCCGAAGACCAGGTAGCCGACGCCGCTGAGATCCAGCAGCAGGATCCGCGCGAGCGTGTCGCGCGCGTCGAACAGCCGACCGACCCAGCTCACCGCGTCAGCCTAGGCAACCGGAGCGGCCGGAGGCCACCGCGTTCGCCGGCCGCCGGCCCGGCGGTCCGAGGTGGACCACCGGGCCGAACACCACGGCGCTCATCCGACCAGCACCACACCGGTACGCCGGGTCCGGCGGGCCAGCACCAGCGTGGTGGCCGCCGCGGTGGCCGCCACCAGCACCCCCGCCGCGGCGAGCGTGAGCGCGTCCGGCGCGAGCAGCGCCTGCCCGCGCAGCGCCTGCCCGGTCAGCAGCAGCGTCAGTGCCGCGTACGCGGCCCCGCCGACGAGCACCAGCCGGGCCCGGGTCAGCTCGTCCAGCCGCGCGCCGAAGAACCGGTCGAGCAGGATCGCCAGCAGCGGCAGCGCCTGCAACGCGTGCATCCCGACGAAGTGCCCGACGCGCAGGTCGCCGCCGGTGGTGCTCCAGCCGAGCAGCGGCAGCCCCGGCCCGCCGTCGGGCACCCCGACGCTGTGCGCACCGCTGATCCCGGCGGGCGCGCCGGCCGGGCTCTGCGCCACCATCGGGAACGCGACGAGCATGCCGAGCAGGGACACGGCGAGGCCGAGCCGGACCGCGTATCCGCCGGCCCGGTCCGGAAGGGCCCGGCGGGCCAGCACGACCGCCAGTACGAACTGGGCCGCGAACAGCACGGTGATCGCCACGCCCATGACGTCGAACAGCACCGCGTTCAGCGTCGTGGTGCCGTTGAAGTGGCTGGTGGTGCCGCGGAGCACCTGACCCACGATGACGACCATCTCCAGCACGGACATGGCCACGATCACTGTGGCCGCCCGCTCGGCGGCCCGGCTGCGGCGGGGCAGCAGGGACAGCATCCAGGCGAGGGTGACGCCGTAGAGCACGAACGAGATCGCGAACTTCAGCGGCTTGAGCCAGATGGGCACGCCGGTCAGCACGCGCGGGTCGGCCACGACGCCGACCGCGGCGACGACGGTGAGCACCGCCATCGCGGACACGAGGAGCATCAGGGGGCGGTGCCATCCGGCCGCCCGGTTCCGCAGGGTAGTCATGCCTGTAGATGCTCGTGACGGGCCGGGCCGGTCGCGCCCGCCCGCGGGCCGCACTCGCGGCCACGGGTCGGAGCGTGTCTCCTACCGGGGGAGGAGGCCGGCCGGTCAGTCCGGCAGCCGGGGCATCTCGACGCCCGGGTCGCGGCCGAGCAGCACGCCACGGGTCAGCGCCCGTGAGCCGAAGCGGTCCCGCACCGCGTCGACGGCGGCGTCCAGCGCCGGCCCGGGGTCGGCGGTGAACGGCAGGGCGAGCTGGGTGTGCCCGCCGCCGAGGTTGCCCACCGACACGCCGAGCAGCGTCACGCCCCGTTCCGCGATCTGCGGCAGCGCGGCCCGCAGCAGGTCACGGGCGGCGGCCCGCAACGGCCCGGTCTGCGCGGTCGGCTCGTCGAGCGTGTGCGACCGGGTGGCCCGGGTGTAGTCGGCGAAACGCAGCCGCAGCGTCACCGTGCGGCCGGTGCGGCGGGCGGCGCGCATCCGGCCGGTGACCCGGTCGACCAGCCCGGCCAGCACCGCGTCCAGGTCGGCGGGGGAGTTCGGCCCGCGTCCCAGCGCGTGCTGCGCGCCCATCGAGGAACGGCGGCGGCCCACCTGCACCGCCCGGGGGTCGCGGTTGTGCGCCAGGGCGTGCAGGTGCCGCCCGGCGTCCGCGCCGAGCAGCGACACCAGCGCCGGCTCGTCCAGCCGGGCCACCTGCCCGACGGTACGGATGCCGCGTTCGCGCAGCCGGGCGGCGGTGACCGGGCCGACGCCCCACAGCCGCTCGACCGGCAGGGGGTGCAGGAACGCCAGTTCCCGCTCCGGCTCCACCACCAGCAGCCCGTCCGGTTTGGCCACCCCGCTGGCCACCTTCGCGAGGAACTTCGTCCGGGCCACGCCGACGGTGATCGGCAGGCCGACCTCGCGGCGTACCCGTTCCCGCAGCGTGGCCGCGACGGCGGCCGGCGCTCCGGCGAGCCGCCGCAGCCCACCCACGTCGAGGAACGCCTCGTCGATGCTGAGCCCTTCGACGAGCGGGGTGGTGTGCCGGAAGATCTCGAACACCGCCCGGCTGGCGGCCGTGTACGCGGCCATCCGGGGCGGCACCACCAGCGCGTCGGGGCAGAGCCGCCGAGCCTGCCGGCCGCCCATCGCGCTGCGCACGCCCCGGGCCTTGGCCTCGTAGCTGCACGCGAGCACCACGCCGCCGCCGACGATCACCGGCCGGCCGCGCAGCCGGGGGTCGTCGCGCTGCTCGACCGAGGCGTAGAACGCGTCCAGGTCGGCGTGCAGGATGGTGGCCTCGCTCGACACCCGGTCATCTTCGCACAGATGTTCGAACAGGCGTGGCTGACCTGCCCCGACGCAGGCGACCGGCCGGCGGGAGCGCCCGCCGGCCGGTCGCGTGCGGTCACCGTCCGTAGACCTCGAACTCGTAGAGCGAGAAGCCGTACGAGGTGGCCCGGGTGACGCCGTACATCCGCACGTATCGCGCGCTGACCGGGGCGAACGTCACGTTGTCGACGCCGCCGTTGCCGGTGGTGGTGCTGAACACCGGCTGCCAGGAGTTGCCGTCAGCGGAGACCTCGATCCGGTAGCCGGTGGCGTACGCGGCCTCCCACCGCAGCACCGCCCGGCTGATGGTCCGGGCCGAACCGAGGTCCACCCGCAGCCACTGGTTGTCGTTGTAGCTGCTGGCCCACCGGCTGCCCAGACTGCCGTCGACCGCCTTGGCCGGGGTGTTGCTGGTCAGGAACTGGGTGCTGGACGCGGTGGCGGTGCGGCCCTGCGCCAGGTTGGTCACCGCGTCGCCCCGGCGCGCCGGGAACGAGACGACCTGCTGGTAGGTGGGCCGGTTCTGCCAGGCGATCAGCGGGTGGGTGATGCCGCCGAGCCCGGACTGGGCGATCGAGTCGGCGCACCACTGGTCGCCCGCGCCGCACGAGGAGTCGCCCGGGTAGACGGTGGTCGCGGGCGCCGCCGCGGCCTGGCCGAGCGTGTCCAGCAGCGCCTGCCGGCACGCGCCGAGGTTGCCGTTGCCGCAGTACGTGCGCCCGAGCCCGCCGGCCACCGGGTCGCCGAGCACGGCCCGCAGGTCCTTGTCGACGTAACCCCACCAGCCGTACTGGAAGGCCGAGCCCTTGTGCGCCTGCCCCTGCGACGCCCAGTTGACGGTGCCGTCGCGGGCGCCGTTCTGGCCGCCCGAGGGCGCCTCGTTGACTTCGAGCGCGTCGACGAGCGCGGCGTACAGGTCGGGGCCGAGGCCGGGACGGAACTGCGCCGAGGCCAGCAGCGGCCACCACGCGTCGAAGATCCGGATGGCGTCGGCGTGCTGGTAGACCTTCGACCCGGGTGACGTCTCCACCCGCCGCGACCCGGCCTGCTGCCAGGCCCGCAGCTTGGTCACCGCGGCGGCGAGCGCCGGGTCGGTGACGGGCGTGCTGTCGAGCACCCGCAGCAGCTCGCCGAGCACCTGCTGGCCGCGCAGGTCGGTCACGGCCGCCTCGGCGGTGATCCGGACGATGTCGGCGCGGCCGACCTTGCGCTGGGCGATGGCCGCCTTCACCGGACCGTCGAGTAGCTGACCCCGGTGCACCGCGCCGTAGCTGAAGTTGCCGTCGGCCGCGCCGAAGTCACGCGCCTGCTTGTTGTTCCAGCTGACGTAGTAGTCCTGGTTGACCGACTGGGGGTGGGCCGACGCCGGGGCGTACGTGGCGTCGTTGGTGTCCGGGTTCCAGCCGGCCCACTCGTACGCCGGCTCCGCCTTCATCGGCAGGTTCGGGTCGGAGGTGGACGAGCGCACCGGGTTCGAGCCGGAGTTGAAGTACGCCGCCTCGGTCGAGTTGACGTAGAACCAGTTGAACGCGTATCCGACGCTGGCCGCGGACGCCTGGAACGCCGCCGCGCTGCCCATCGCCGCCGGGTCGTTGTACGCCTGGAAGCCGATCGCCGAGTCGGCCTCGTGCCGGTAGGTGGAGCGCAGCTTGGTGAACGCGGTGGGCTGCCCGTTGACCAGCCCTCGGTAGGACACCAGCCCGTACTTGGTGCGCAGCGCGCGCAGCGTGTACGCGCCGGCGGGGGTGGAGTCGGCGAGCGTCGGCGACCAGGAGTTGCGCTTCTCCAGCACCTCCATGGCCACGCACTGGCCGCGGTAGAGGTAGCGGTTGGAGCGCAGCGTCGGCGCGCTGCCGTCGGTGGTGCACAGCGGCACCGCGTACGTGTCGGTCAGGTCCTGCGAGGCGGAGGTGGCGCTCCACGCGTAGTCCTGGCCGCGGCCGAGCAGCACGTAGAGGTTCAGCCCGGCGAAGGCGGCGCCGCGCGCGCTGATCCCCGGCCCCTGGAGTTCCTGGAGCATGAGCAGTTGCGGGGCGAAGTAGCCGGTCTGCGGGCCGAACACGGCCACCGGGTTGCCGGTGGTGGTGTGCCGGCCGGAGACCACGACCGCGTTGGACATGCCGTGCGTACGCAGGGTGGACAGGCCGCCGAGCAGGTCCTTGGTGGCGGCGCTGGTGCCGGTGCGGGCGGCGGCCCCGCCGGTGGCGTCGTACGCGAGCGGCTCGGCGACCACGGTGCCGGCGTCGGGCAGCACCGCGCTGGTGGCGCCGGGCGGCGTCGCGCCGTACGGGAAGCTCTGCCCGTCGTGCAGCGTCAGTACGGTCTCCGGGTCGTTCTGCGAGCGGAACGCGGTCCAGACCCGGTCGCCCTCGGTGGGGCCGTACTTGGCCCGGGCGGCCACCCGGACCAGCGCGGACTGCACCTCGCTGCCGCCGCCTCCGCCGAACAGCCCGCCGATGACACCGGCGGTGGCGATCAGGTCGGTCATGGTGAAGTGCTTCGGCTTGCCGGCGCCGGTGAGCACGTACTCGCCGGGGTAGTTGTCGTCGGCGATCGACTTGTCGATGTAGGCGTTGATGCCGGCGATGTAGTCGGCCACGTCGGTGTAGAGCTGCTGGCCCCGGGTGCCCTTGAGGCGCAGCGCGTCCACCTGGGCCTGGAGGTCCGCCTCGGTGTAGGGCGAGTTGGCCCAGACGCTCTGCTCCAGTTCCCGGTTGCCGGGGGCGCCGCCGGCGAACGAGGTGACGTTGCCGCGGCCGACGTGCCGCAGCAGGTCCATCACCCAGAGCCGGTCCTGGGCGCCGGCGTACCCGGCGCCGAACATGGTGCCGGCGCGGGTGGTGCCGGTGACGTGCGGGACGCCGGTGGCCTTGTCCCGCACGATGGTGACGTCCGAACGCGGCGAGATCCTGCTCTCGACCTGCGCGTCGGGGACGCCGAACGAGGCGTCGTTGTAGAAGTGGGCGATCTGCTCGTCGGTCAGCCCGGCGTAGTTGTAGACCAGGTTGGCGTACTCGTCGAGCTGGTCGCTGGAGTGCGCGGGGCGGGTGCCGAGCGCCTGGTGGGCCAGGATGCCGGCGAGCGTGGCGTTGCCGTTCTGCCCGGGGGGCAGGATGTCGGCGCACTGGCCGAGGCAGTAGTCGTCGGGGGTGAACGTGGTGGCGGCGAGCGCCGGCGACGGCGGGGTGACCGTCAGGACGCTCGCGGTGAGGGCGGCGGCGGTGAGCGCCGCGAGGCGGGCACGGATGGCGGGTAATGGCATGGCGATCCTCCGGGGACGCGGAGCAGGGCCGTTCGGTACGCCCGGCTGACGGCGTCTCGGCCTCCGTGCCCGGGCGTCCTGCCCGGAGGTGAGAATGACTCATATCTATCTGCGGGCAATGATCGGCGCACCACTGCCGTCCGGGATAGCCGTCGTTCACCAGTCGTCAATGCCGACGTTTCGTCGCGATCCGTCCCGCAACGACGCGGTGGGGGTGGCGCCGTTGCCACCCCCACCGCTCTCCCCGCCGGTGCGCCGTCAGTGCTTGTGGAACGACTGGCGCACCACACCCCCCACCAGCGCGCACCAGGTAGTGGTGCTGATCTTGCCGTTGGGCGGTAGTCCGTGCAGGCGCTGGAGGTCCTTCACCGCCGTGCGGGTGGCGTGGTCGTACTCACCGGTCGCGGTGACCTCGGCGTAGCCCTTGGAGGCGAGCATGAACTGCGCGGCGGCCACCGGAACGCCGGACGACTTCTGGTCCAGCTCCGGGGCCAGGGTCTCCCAGGTCGGCGCCGTGAGCGTGGCGTCGACGTCGACCGGGATGCCGTTGCGGGCCTGCCAGTCCTGCACCGCCGCGACCGTCGCCGTGTCGAACACGCCGGTCACCGGCACTGTGTAGCCGTGGAACGTCAGCAGGTACTGCGCGACGCGGACCACCGGGCCGCCGACGAAGCGCCAGATGTCCGGCCAGCGGCGGGCCGGCACGTCGCCCAGGTCGGTGCCCAGGTTCTCGAACACGGCGCGGCGCAGCGCCGGGAACTCCCGGTAGAACATCGCGCCCGGGCAGAGCGTGGCGCGGAAGTCCCAGTGGCCGAAGATGTCGTGGGCGTGCAGCCCGTACTGCCGGCAGATCGCGGTGCACAGCCGGACCAGCCCGTCGAGCAGCTCCTCCGGCGGCGTCTCGGTGACGTAGGTGCCCTCGTTCTCGATGCCGATGGCCCGCCCGTTCTCGCCCGGGCAGTGCGCGGCGATCATCTGCCGGTCGCCGGCGAGCAGCCGGTCCAGGCTGCCGTGGCGTCCCTCCAGGACGTGACCGCCGCGGCTCACCGTGAAGTGCTGCCCGGTGTCGGACCAGCCGTTGCCGTCCATGTGCAGGTCCTGGCAGTCGCGGGCGAGCTGCTTGGCGTGCTCCTCGGAGTAGTCCGTGACGTTCGGGAACGCCATGTGGTGCACGATGATCTTGTTGGTCGGGATCGCGCTGACCGACAGCGGGTCGGCCGGCGGGCGGGCGGCCCACTCGTCGCAGCTGATGATCCAGTCGAGGTCGGCGCCCGGTGCGGCGTGCGCGGCGGCCGGCCGGGCGAGCTCGCTGCCGACGACCGCGACCGCCGCGGCGCCGAGGCCGGCCCGCAGCAGCGTACGGCGGTCCAGCTCGGGGTGGTCGAAGTGCATCTCGCCTCCTCGATGGCCCGAACGGCGCCGGGCGGTGTAAAGGAACTGCAACGACTGCGCGCGTGGTGGAGAATATTGCCAAGCTCGCGCGGTGCGCCAGAGGACAAAAGCGACGTTCGCCGGCCGGTGCGCCTGCCGTTCCTACCGCCGGAGTAGGCGATCTCACGTCCGCTGACCGGGACGGACCATGGCCTTCCGCGACCTGCCGTGGCAGCCTGGGCCGGTGCAGTCGCCCAGCCTGACCGGGATCCTCGTGCTCGTCGCGGTGCTCGCGGTCGCCACCGCGTTCGGCTGGTGGCGCCGCCGCCACGACGGGCGGCTGCGCGCCGTCCGGAAGCGCCCATCGGCCGCCGACGCGCCGCACCTCGCCACCCTCACCGCCCTCGGGGTACGCCCCGGCGAGGTCACGCTGGTGCAGTTCTCCGCACCGGTCTGCGCGCCCTGCCGGGCCGCCCGCCGGGTGCTCGCCGAGGTCGCCGCCCGCCTCGACGGCGTCGCGGTGCGGGAGGTGGGCGTGGACGAACACCTCGACGCGGCCCGGGAACTGGACGTGTGGCGCACCCCGACCGTGCTGGTGGTGGACGCGGCGGGCCGCGTGGTGCGCCGGGCCGCGGGCGTGCCCGACCGCGACGACCTGATCGCCGCGCTCACGGTCGGGGCGGGGCGATGACCGGCGTACGGCTGACCCGCCGCCGGGTGGTGGACCACGGCCGGCTCGCCACGAGCCTCTGTGCGGCGGCGCGTCCCGCCTGACCGACCGCCCCCGCACGAACGGACCCACCCCATGCTGCTCGACCCCCGGGGACCGCGCTTCGCCGCCGTCCTCACCACAGTCGTCCTCGCGATCGTCCTCGTCACCGGCTCCGGGCTGCTCCTGCTCGCCCAGGCCGTGGTGTTCGCGCTCACCGCCGTCAACCCGCGCCTCGGCCCGTACGGCCTGCTGTTCCGCGCCCTGGTGGCGCCCCGGCTGGACCCGCCGGCGGAGCTGGAGCCGGTCGCGCCGGTGCGCTTCGCCCAGGTCGTCGGCCTGGCCTTCAGCGCCGTCGGCGCGGCCGGCTGGTTCGCCGGGCTGCCCGCGCTCGGCCTGGCCGCCACCGGCGCCGCGCTGGCCGCCGCGTTTCTCAACGCCGCGTTCGGGCTCTGCCTCGGCTGCGAGGCGTACCTGGCGATCCGGCGGCTGGCCGGGCGCCCGCTCGCCGCCCGGGTGGCGGTACCCCCGCGCTGACCGCCCGCCCGTACGCTGACCCCGGCGGAACGGGGGAGTGGCATGGCGGGTCGCGGACGGCTGGACCGGCGCAGCGTGCTCGTCGCCGCCGGCGGGCTGGCGGTGGCGGGGATCGGCGTGCCGGTCGGGCTCGCCGCCACGAACGACCGGCCGCCGCCCCCGCCGCGCGGCCGGCGGCCGATCAGCATGGCGATGCACCTGCACGCCTCGTTCAGCGAGGGCGTGGCCAGCTACGCCGCCCACCTCGACCAGGCCAGCCGCAACGGCGTCGACGTGCTCTGGTGGACCGACCACGACTTCCGGGTCGCCGCCCACGACCACCGCCGGGTCGTCCACTTCGACGGCCCGGAGGAACGCGAGGGCGGCCTGGCCTGGACCTGGCAGCCGGCCACCGAGGGCCGCCTGCGCGCCTCGGCCGCCGACTTCGTGGACGCGCCGGACGCCCCCGACGGCCCGGGCCGCGCGCTGCGCCTCACCGCCGCCGGTGCCGGCACCCACTGGTACGCGGGCAAGGCGTGGAACTGGACGCACACCGCCAACATCTCCGACACGAGACTGCACCTCGACGTACGCCCCGAAGCGGCGGGCCGGGACGCCACGCTCACCGTGGAGGTCGCGCTGTCGCACCACCCGGCCGGCCCCGGCCGCCCCGCCGGACAGCTCGTGCTGCGCTACCGCCTCGGCGGCGTGGACGCGGTCCGGCACACAGTGGACGGCCGCCACGGCACCGTCGAGCTGCCCGCCCCGGCCGCCGTCTGGCGGCGGCACACGTTCGACCTGCTCGCCGACGTACGGCGGCTCTGGCCCGGCCTGGTCGCCGGGGACAACTCGCTGCGCGGGCTGCGTCTCGGCGTGACCGTGTCCGGTGGCGCACGCGGCGCGTACCTGGTGGACCGGCTCGTCTTCGACCGCGCCCGCCGCGCCGGCCAGGCGGGCGAGGAGTTGCGCGCCGAGGTGCTGCGCGGCTACGCCGGGGCGTACGAGGGCGTCACCCACCACCGCGCGTACGAGGTGTCGATGGTGCGGCACCTCAACTGGTTCGGCGGCGACGGCACGCTGCCGCGCTTCCCGTCCCCGCCGTACCGGGACAACGACGTGGACGCCACCGAGGCGATGGTGCGGTTCCTGCACTCGCACGGCGGGGTGGTGTGCTGGAACCACCCGCTGGACACCGAGCGCCGCGAATCCCTGGCCCGCCTGCTGGTCAGCCGCGACGCGCTCGGCGTCGACCTGATCGAGATCGGACGCCGGCCGGTCGAGGACCACCTCTGGGCGTACGACGTGGCGGCCCGCAACGCGATCCCGCTGACCGCCGTGGGGGTCACCGACGACCACGACGGCACCGACTGGCGCGCGGGCCGGGACCGGAACATCACCTCGGTGTGGGCGGCCTCGACCGGCCGGGACGACCTGGTCGCGGCGCTGCGCGCCGGGCAGGCGTGGTTCGCCGACCTGGCCGGCTACCGGGGCGCGCTGGATCTGGAACTGGGTGGCCGCGGCGCCATGGGCGCGCTCGCCGTGCTCGCCGAGGACACCGTCACGGTGCGGCTGCGCGCCACCGACCTGCCCGCCGGGGCCACACTGGAGACGGTCACCGGCGAGGTCGACCGGGCCGGTGTCGCGGACCCGACACCGGCGGTCCGGGTCGGGCAGGTCCCCTGGCGGCAGTTGCGGCCGGGCTGGCACGACCTGCCGGTGCGCGTCGGCGCCGGCACGTACGTCCGCACCCAGGTCCGCGACCGCGACGGCGAGATCGTGGGCGCGAGCAACCCCCTCTGGCTGCTCCGCACCCCTCCACCGGCGGGAATCCCCCCACCCCGCCGCCGCTGACCCGCGCCCTCTCACCCGCCGTGCTCCCTTTCGTCGATCATGAAGTTGGCGGCGGTCTCGGTCCCTCTTGTCCCCGTCAACTTCATGATCGACGAGGTCGGGGACGGTTGCCGGGGTCTGGTACTCGTGGCGGTGTGTCCGATACCGACCACCTGCCGGGCGGCGCCGCGCCGTCCGGGGAACCGGGCGCCGACCGGCGTCCGGAAGCAGCCGTTGCGGCGATGGCCGACGGCCGCGCCACGGTCAGAATGACGAGCGAGGCGGCGTCCGACACCCGCCCGTGGGACGCCGTGGAGTCTGTCGCATGAGCGGCTGGGAACTATCCGGATACACGCCGGTCCGCCGGCTCGGCGCGGGCGCGTCGGGCAGCGTCGTGCTCGCCACCCACGACCCGACCGGCACCCCGGTCGCGATCAAGTACCTGATCCGCGACCTGGGTGAGGACTCGGCGTTCCGGACCGCGTTCCGCACCGAGGCCCGGCTGCTCGGCGAGATCGACGACCCGCACGTCAGCCGCCTCTACGAGTACGTGGAGAGCCCGCACGGCGCGGCCATCGTGATGGAACTGGTCGACGGCGTCTCGCTGCGCCAGATGCTGCGCGCGCACGGCCCGACCACGCCCGAGGCCGCGCTCTGCGTCCTGAAGGGCTCACTCGCCGGCCTGGCCGCCGCGCATGCCCACGGTGTCGTGCACCGCGACTACAAACCGGAGAACGTGCTGGTCACCGGCGCCGGGCTGAGCAAGCTCGCCGACTTCGGCATCGCCATGCCGATCGGCCAGGGCTCCGACACCACGGTGTCCGGCACGCCCCGCTACATGGCCCCCGAGCAGTGGACCGGCGCCCCGGCGAGCCCGGCGTGCGACGTCTACGCCGCCACCGCCACGTTCTTCGAGTGCCTCACCGGCCGGCCCCCGTACCAGGGACCGGACCTGCTCTCCCTGCGCGACCAGCACGCCAGCGCGCCGATCCCCACCGAGGCGGCGCCCCCGCCGGTGCACGAACTGCTGCGCCACGGCATGGCCAAACGCCCCGACGACCGCCCGCCGTCCGCCGAGGCGTTCCTGGACCTGCTGGAACAGGTCGCCGGCAGCGGCTACGACAGCGGCTGGGAGGAACGAGGGCTGCGGGAGCTGGCCCGGCGGGCGGCGCTGCTCGCCGCGCTGTGGCCGTTCCCGGACCGGGCCGAGGGCGCCACCGCGGTGGCACACACCGAGCTGGGCGCCACCACCGGCCGGGGCGGACGGTTCCGCAGTGGCCGCACCCGTACCGCGCTCGCCGCCGGCGCCCTGGTCGCCGCCGTCCTGGCCGGGGGCGCCGGCTACAGCTACGCCGCCCACGACGGCACGCCCGCCGCCGGCCCGGCCGGCCCGGCGAGCGCCGGTCCCGCCACCACCGGCGCACCCGTACCGGACCCGACCGGCGTCGAGTCGCCGAGCCCGTCGCCGACGCCCGGCCCGTCCACCGCGTCCGCCGCACCACCAGCCCGCCGCCACCGGACGTGACAGCGCCGGTAGTGGACGGCGTCCGCGCCGACCCGGGCGAGCTGGACCCGAAGGGCTGCCCCTACGGCGCCAAGACCAGCACCGTCACCGTCACCGTCACCGACGACCGCAGCGGCCCGGCCGCGCTCACCGTCACGTTCGGCTACACCCTCGACGGCGCCACCGGCACGATCCGGATGGCCGCCGCCGGGCGCGGCGTGTTCACCGGCACGCTCGGCCCGCTGTCCACGCCCAGGCGCAGCGCCCGCATCCCCGTCCGGGTCACCGCCGCCGACGCCGCCGGCAACACGACCACCTCGGCGTCACCGGTGTACGTGACGCTCTACCACGACTGCACCCCCGGCTAGGAGGACGACAGTGCCCGCTGCCCCGCACCGCAGCCCGTCCCCGGGATCGCCGGCGTGACCCGCCCCGACGAGCCCACCGAGGCGCTGCCCACCCGCGCCCTGCCGATCACCGGGGACGCGGACACCGCCGAACCCACCGTCCACCTCCCCGGGGTGGCGGCCGACCTGCCGCCTACCGCCGAACCCACGGTCCACCTGGCCGCGATCCCCGGCGCGGACGACCGCACCGCGGACCTCGCCGTCTCGGCCACGGCGGCACCGCCGGCTGCCGAGCCGACCGTGCACGTGAGGCCGGGCCGGGCAGACGACGTGGGTGAGGTGACCGTTCAGACACCGGGGCCGACGAACCGCCCCGGCGCGGAACCGGCCGCATCGTGGCAGCCCACCGCATCGTGGCAGCCCACCGGCGTCCCACCCCAGCATTACGCCACCGGGACGGCGGCGGCGGGCGCCGGGGCGTACCCGGATCGGATCGGCGACGCGCGGGCGGTGAGCGGCGCACCAGGGCCCGGCCCCGGCGGCGAGCTGCGCTTCGGGCCGGGCGTACCGGCCACGCCGCCGCCCGCGCCGCCCTGGCCCACCGCGCCTCCGATCCGCCCGCGTCCGGTCTGGCGTCGCGTCGTCTCGGTGCTGTCCACGCTGCTCACCGTGGTGCTGCTGCTGGCGGTCGGCCTCTACCTGTGGCAGCGGCTGCGCCCGCTGGAGGTCGAGGGGGTCACCGTCGCGGTGCCCCGGCCGGCCGGTGTGGCCTGCGACGTGACAGTCGACGTGGTCGCCACCGTACGCACCAACGGGCGCGGCGGGACGATCCGCTACCAGTGGTTCCGCTCGGACGCGCCGCCCGGCGCCGTGCTCACCGAACGGGTCGGCAGCGGGCAGCACACCACGGCGCTCACGCTCAAGTGGACGTTCACCGGGGTCGGGACGACCACCGGCATCGCCACCGTCAACATCATCGAACCGACGACGGCGCAGGCCAGCACGCGCGTCGTCTACCGCTGCCCCGGAGGCTGACCGCGTTTCCCCGCGCTCGCGTCCGGGTAGCCCCACCCGAACAGACCTGGACCACGTACGTGGAGGCCCTTCGATGAGAGACAACTTCGGGGACGCGGTGGGCGACGCGTTCCGTTCGGTGATGCTGTTCCTGCCCAAGGCGGTCGCGTTCGTCGCGATCCTGGTCGTCGGCTGGCTGATCGCCAAGGCCGTGCTGAAGCTCGTCGACAAGGTGCTGGAGCGGGTCCACTTCGACCGGGCCGTCGAGCGCGGCGGGATCAAGACCGCGCTGGCCCGCTCGAAGTACGACGCCAGCGACATCGTCGCGAAGCTGGCCTACTACGGCGTGCTGCTGGTCACGCTCCAGCTCGCGTTCGGCATCTGGGGCCCGAACCCCATCTCCGACCTGATCGCCGGTGTGATCGCCTGGCTGCCCCGGGCATTCGTCGCCATCGTCATCGTGGTGGTCGCCGCGGCCATCGCCCGCGCGGTGAAGGACATCATCTCCAGCGCGCTCGGCGGCCTCTCGTACGGCCGGGTGCTGGCCAACCTCGCGTCGGTGTTCATCCTGGGCCTCGGTGTCATCGCCGCGCTCAACCAGATCGGCGTCGCCACCACCGTCACCACCCCGGTGCTGATCGCGGTGCTCGCCACCGTCGGCGGCATCCTGGTCGTCGGTGTCGGCGGCGGGCTGGTCCGGCCGATGCAGAGCCGCTGGGAGAACTGGCTGACCCGGGCCGAGGAGGAGTCGCGCACCATCGCCACGCACGCCCGGGCGTACCAGGCCGGTCGGCGTGACGTCGAGGCCCGCCTGGCCGCCACCGGCCCGTACGCGGATTCCGAGCTGACCCAGCCGGTGAGCCGCGACGCCGAGGCGGACCGCACCCAGCCGGTCCCGGCGTACCCGGGCACCCAGCCGGCCGCCGCCGCGGACGCCACCGGGCCGGTGCCGTCGCAGGCGGGCGTGGAGGCCACGCAGCACATCCCGGCGTACGCGGACTCCGAGCGCACCCAGCCGACCACGCCGCGCCAGCCGACGGCTGAGCAGGCCGCGGACAGCGAGGCCACCATGGTCATTCCGCAGGCCGACGTGGACAAGTTCCGCCGCTGACCCGACAGCGGGGCGACCGATCGGGGCGGGACCGCACGGTCCCGCCCCGATCGCGTGCCCGCCGGGGGACCACCCGGGCGCCTCGCGGCGGATAGGATCCCGGCATGACCTGGCGATGTTGATGCCCTCCTGAGCGACGAGGCCGCGGGCCGCCGCGGACACCGTGCATTCCGACCGGTGTCCGTCACGTCCCGTGGGAAGGTTCCATGCTCGTCGCTCCTGCCCGCGTGCCCGCGACCCGCCGTCTGGCGGCGACGCTCTACGGGTACGCGTTCCTCACCGACCTCGTCCTGCTCTACCCGCTCTACGTGCTGCTGTTCGCCGACACGGGGTTGTCGGTCGGGCAGATCTCCTCGCTGTTCGTGCTCTGGGCGGCCGCCGGCATCGTGCTGGAGGTGCCCTCCGGCGTATGGGCCGACGCGGTGTCGCGCCGCCTGCTGCTCTGCCTCGCGCCGCTGCTGGCCGCGGGCGGGTTCGCACTCTGGGTGCTGCTGCCGTCCTATCCGGCGTTCGCTGTGGGCTTCCTGCTCTGGGGCGCCGGTGGCGCGCTGCGGTCCGGCGCGCTGGAGGCGCTCGTCTTCACCGAGCTGGAACGCCTCGGCGCGGCCGACCGGTACGCCCGGCTGATCGGCCGGACCCGCACCGCCGAGGTGCTCGGCGCGGTCGGCTCCGGGGTGCTCGCCGGGCCGGTGTTCGCGATCGGCGGCTACCTCGCGGTCGGCGCGGCGAGCGTGGCGACGTGCCTGCTGGCGGCGGCCGTCGCGGCCCGCTTCCCGGAACACCGCCCACCGCCGACCCCGAGCGCCGCACCGGACGGGCCGAGCGTGGGCGACGAGCCGGGGGAGGAGCAGGGTGACGACGAGCCCGGCTGGCTGGACAGCCTGCGCCTGGGCCTGCGCGAGGTGCGGGCCGACCGCCGCGTCCGTGCCGCCGTGCTGCTGGTCGCGGCCGTCACCGCGATCTGGGGTGGGCTGGACGAGTACACCGGGCTGCTGGCCGCCGACACCGGCACGGCCGAGGTGGGCGTACCGCTGCTGCTCCTGCTGGTCTGGGCCGGGATGACTGTGGGCGGGCTGCTGGCACCGCTGGGTGAGCGGCTGTCCCACCGGGGGTACGCCGGTCTGCTGGTGTTCGCGGCGGGAGCGACGGCGGCCGGGGCGCTGCTGCGGCACCCGGGCGGGTTCCTGCTGCTGGCGGCGGCGTTCGCCGCGTTCCAGCTGGCCACCGTGCTCGCCGACGTGCGGCTCCAGGCCCGGATCGCCGGGCCGGCCCGGGCCACCGTCACGTCGCTGGCCGGGATGGCCACCGACCTGACCGTCGTCGCCTTCTACGGCGGGTACGGGCTGCTCGCCGGCGCGGTGGGCAACCCGGCGGCCTTCGCGGTCGCGGTGCTGCCGTACCTGCTGGTGGCGCTCTGGCTGCTCACCGGTCGGGCGTGAATCGGCAGAAAGGGGACCAATGGTCGCGTTCGCGGCCTAGCGTGAGTGCGGAAATCGGCGACCCCGGGAGACGATCGCGGTGACGTTGGAAGCAGAGCGCACGTTGCGCGACGAGGAGCTGTCCGGGCTGGCGGACCTGGCCGCCCAGCTACGGGTGGACGCGATCCGGTGCAGCACGGCGGCCGGCTCCGGGCACCCCACGTCCAGCCTGTCCGCCGCCGACCTGCTCGCCGTGCTCGTCGCCCGGCACCTGCGCTACGACTGGTCCTACCCGGGCAACCCCGGCAACGACCACCTGATCTTCTCCAAGGGGCACGCCTCCCCACTGCTGTACGCGGTGTTCCGCGCCACCGGCGCGATCAGCGAGCAGGAGCTGCTGGAGACGTACCGGCGGTCCGGGTCGCGCCTCCAGGGCCACCCCACGCCGGTGCTGCCCTGGGTGGACGTGGCCACCGGCTCGCTCGGGCAGGGCCTGCCGGTCGGCGTCGGGGTGGCGCTCGCCGCCCAGTACCTGGACCGGTCGCCCGCGCACGTCTGGGTGCTCTGCGGAGACAGCGAGACCGCCGAGGGCTCGGTGTGGGAGGCGCTGGACAAGGCCGGCCACTACGGGCTGCGCAACCTCACCACGATCGTGGACGTCAACCGGTTCGGCCAGCGCGGCCCCACCGAGCTGGAGTGGGACCTGGACACCTACCGGCGGCGCGTCGAGGCGTTCGGCTGCCGGGCGATCGTGGTCGACGGCCACGACCTGGGCGCGATCGACGAGGCGTACGGGCAGGCGCGCGAGGCCACCGGGCCGACAGTGGTGCTGGCCCGCACGGTCAAGGGCAAGGGCGTGCCCGAGGTGGAGAACGACCCGGCCTGGCACGGCAAGCCGTTCGACCCGGAGCTGGCCGAGCGCGCCGTGCGGGCGCTCGGCGGTCCCCGGCGCATCCGGGTCGCCGGACCGAAACCACCACCCGCGCCCCGGGCCGCC
Organism: Micromonospora sp. BL1; assembly: GCF_003667485.1. NCBI lineage: Bacteria > Bacillati > Actinomycetota > Actinomycetes > Micromonosporales > Micromonosporaceae > Micromonospora > Micromonospora sp. BL1. The sequence continues at coordinate 14,371 of NZ_RCVK01000232.1, read as the reverse complement.
GCGCCGCAGATCCGGCAACCGGAACTGCCGACCTACGAGCGCGGCGCGAAGGTCGCCACCCGGGACGCGTACGGTGACGCGCTGCGCGCCCTCGGCGCCGCCCGGCCCGACGTGGTCGCGCTCGACGGCGAGGTCAGCGACTCCACCCGGGCGGAGCACTTCGCCGCCGCGTACCCGGACCGGTTCTTTCAGATGTTCATCGCCGAACAGCAGCTCGCCGCCGCGGCGGTGGGCCTGGCGGTGCGCGGCTACCGGCCGTTCGCGGCGACGTTCGCCGCGTTCTGGTCCCGGGCGTACGACTTCATCCGGATGGCGGGCGTGTCCCGCGCCGACATCGCGCTCGTCGGCTCGCACGCCGGGGTGGAGATCGGCCCGGACGGCCCGTCCCAGATGGGGCTGGAGGACATCGCCGCGCTGCGCGCGGTGCCCGGCTCCACGGTGCTGTGCCCGGCCGACGCGGTCTCCTGCGCGGCCCTCGTCGCCCAGATGCCCGACCACCCGGGGGTGAGCTACCTGCGCACCACGCGCGGCAAGTACCCGGTGCTCTACGACGACGCCGAGCCGTTCCCGATCGGCGGCAGCCGGATGGTGCGCGACGGCGGGGACGTGGCGCTGCTGGGCACCGGCGTGACGGTGCACCTGTGCCTCGCCGCCGCCGAGGAGCTGACCCGCGAGGGCATCGACGCCCGGGTGATCGACCTGTACTCGATCAAGCCGGTGGACCGGCAGCGCCTGGCCGAGACCGTCGTGGAGACCGGCGGGCGGCTCGTCGTGGTCGAGGACCACTACCCGGAGGGTGGGCTGGGCTCGGCCGTGCTGGAGGCGCTCGCCGACCTGGGCGAACCGGCTCGGGTCAACCACCTGGCGGTACGCGGGCTGCCCGGCTCCGGCACCCCCGCCCAGCAGCTCGACCGGGCCGGAATCGGTGTGGGCGCGATCGTCTCGGCGGCGCGGGCCCTGGCCTGAGCCCGTACCGCCGGGGCCGGCGGCGCGGCGGTGTTTGCCGAGGCCGGCGGCGGGTAGCCACGCTGCCGTTGCGACGGGAGGACCGACGATGGCCGAACCGGAGTTCTACGCGCGGGTCTCCGCCCGCGCCGGCGTGCCGGTGGAGACGGCCCGCGCGCTGACCCAGGCGACACTGCGCACGCTCGCCGAACGCATCAGCGGCGGCGAGGCCGACGACCTGTCCGCGCACGTCGCGCACGAGCTTCGTCCGCTGCTGGCCCGCGCCCGGGTCGAGGATCCCGAGGTCTTCGGGTACGACGAGTTCCTGCGCCGGGTCGCCGAGCGCTCCGGCGCGACACCGTCCGACGCCGAGCGCGGCGCCCGGGCGGTGTTGCAGGCGCTGCACCGGGTGGTCGGACCGGCCCAGTTCAACCGGGCGTTGTCCCAGCTGCCGCGCGAGATCGCCGAGCTGGCCCAGCCCGCCCCGCGCCCGGCCTGACCGCGCCCGCCCTGACCGTTACTCGGGCAGCGCGTCGAGGTAGACCCAGCGGCCGTCCTCGCGGGCGAAGCGGCTGTGCTCGGCCAGCACGCCCGCCCGGCCGCCCTCGCGGTAGTGCGCCCGGAACCGGACCGTCCCGGCGCTGTCGAACAGGCCGCCCTGCCCGGCCTCCACGATCTCCAGCCGGGTCCAGCGGGTGCCCCGGTCCAGCTCCAGGCGGTCGGGGCGGGTGCTGGAGTGCCAGCTGTGCCGCAGGTACGCGGCGTCGCCGAGCGCGAACGCGCTGAACCGGGACCGCATCAGCGCCTCCGCGCTCGCCGCCGTCGCCTCGCCCCGGTGCACCGGACCGCAGCAGTCCGCGTACGGCCGGCCGGTGCCGCACGGGCAGGCCGCCGGACGCTCACCCCGTTTCGCCATGCCACGATTCTCCCAAGCGCCGGGGCGGTGTTCAGCAGGGGCCCTTCCAGGCACCCCGACGCACTAGGCTCCCCGGACCATGAGCGTGAGTCCGACTCAGCGTGTCCTCGACCCGGATCAGGTCCGCCGCTACCTGACCGCCTCGCTCGGATCCGACGCCGAGGTGGCCGACTGCGGGCCGCTGACCGGTGGCGGCTTCGCCGCCGTCTGGTGGGTACGCCTCACCGACGGCCGCGAGGTGGTGCTCAAGGTCGGTCCGCCGCCACACGTGCCGCTGCTGCGCTACGAACGCGACATGATCGGCGCGGAGGCGCACTACCTGCGCCTGGTGGCCGACCGCGCACCGGGGGTGCCCACGCCCGCGCTGCTGCACCACGGCACCCACCCCGGCCTCGGTGACTGGCTGCTGATGGCGCGGCTACCAGGTCGTACCCTCTGGGACCTGACCCAGGGCGGCGCGGACGTCGGGCCGCTGCGCGCGGAGTTCGGCCGCGCGCTCGCCGCGTTGCACACGGTCACCGGCGAGCGGTACGGCTACGACGGCGACCGGGCCTCCGGCGCGACCTGGCGGGACGCCTACACGGTCATGGTGGACGACATGCTCGCCGACGCCGCGGACTGGGCGGTGCCGTTGCCGGTGCCCGCGTCCCGGATCCGGGAGCTGGTGGCCCGGCACGCGGCGGTGCTCGACGTGGTCGACCGTCCGGCGCTGCTGCACTTCGACGGCTGGGCCGGGAACGTGCTCGCCGTCGACGGGCCGGACGGCACCCCTCGGCTCACCGGTCTGGTCGACGGCGAGCGGTACCTGTGGGGCGACCCGCTGATGGACCTGGTGTCGCCGCTGCTGTTCCGCCGCGCCGAGGACGAGCCGGACGACCCGCTGGTGCGCGCCTACCGCGAGGCGGCGCCGTTTCCGCTGGACGCCGGGGCGCGGCGGCGGCTCGGGCTCTACCGGCTGTATCTCTACCTGCTGATGACTGTCGAGATGCCCAGCCGGAACATCACCGCCGACAACGACCCGGGCCGGGTGGAGCTGCTGGCGGACCTGCTCGACGCCGAACTCGCCGACCTGGCCGGCTGAGCCTCACCGGGTCGCGGTGGCGAAGACGACGATGTTGTCCGGGTAGCTGCCGGTGCGCGGGTCGAACCGCCCGCCACACGTGATCAGCCGCAGCCGTGCCGCCGCGTCGCCGCCGTAGACCCGCGCGGTGGGGAAGCGCTCCTTCGGGTACGCCCCGACGCCGTCGACTGTGAACGTCGCGGTCCGCCCGTCGGCCCGCAGCACCCGGATCGTGTCGCCGCCGCGCAGCCGCCCGAGGTCGAAGAAGACCGCCGGGCCGTGCTGCGAGTCGACGTGCCCGACCAGCACCGCGTTGCCGGCCTGGCCGGGCGCCGGACCGGGGTGGTACCAGCCGGTCACCTCGGGGCGTTCCAGCGGCGGCACCTCCAGCGCGCCGTCGGCGTCGGTGGCGACCGGGACGATCTCGGCGTCCACGCCGATGCGCGGGATGGTGACCCGCACCGGTGTGGCGCGGGGGAGTGCCGGGCCGGCCGTACCCGGTCGTTCGGTCGCCGGCGCGGCGGAGGCGCCGGGCTGCGGTGGTGACGCCGACGTGGTGCCGAGCCCGGCCGAGACCAGCCCGGCGCCGGTGGCGGCGGCCACGGTGACGGCGGTGACCACGACGGCGGCGTGCAGGCGCGACCGGCGCTGCGACTCCGACAGCATCGCACCTCCGTCCGACAGGGACGCGGCGCCCGCGCCGGATGCTCCGGCGCGGGCGGACCGCTCGACGAGCCGGTCAGGCGACGGCGCCCGCGCGGCGCCGGCGGATCACCGCGTACGCGCCTCCGGCGAGCGCCCCGGCGGCCAGGACGCCACCGGCGATCAGCACCCCGGTGTCGCCGTCGCGCCCTCCGCCACCGGCCTGCGCGCCGCCGATCGGGGTGACGGTGAACGTGGCGCTGCCGCCGTCACTGCCGTCGCCGCAGGTGGTGGCCACCGTGTACGTGCCGAGCGTGAACCCGGCGGTGAACAGTTCGGCGCTCAGGCCACCGCCCGCGGCGGCCGTGGTGGACCGGACGTTCTGGTCCCGGTCCGGGCCGGTGACCCGGAAGATCGCGTCACCGGCGTTCGGGTTGCACGTGGTGGTCAGCACGACGGTGCCGCCGACCGGGGTGGTGGCGGGTGAGACTCTGGTGTCCGCCAGCGCGGCGGCCGGGAGCAGCAGTGCGCCGAGGCCCACGCCGAACGCCGCCGATCCGAGAAATGACTGTGCCTTCATCCGCGTCTTCCCTCACTTTTCGTCCGCTGTAGGCGTGGGACGTCGTTCGGGTGGCCAACTCCGTGACGAGCACCGGTGTGGCCAACACTAGGAGGGTTGCGGCGGTCACTGGGGGTAATTGAGAAATCTTCGTTGCCGTCCGGTGTGCTCCCTGCCGCCACGAGACGGCGGACATGCCGGGCCAGGCCGGACGGCGAACGGTCCGGCTTCGGCACGTCTGGGTCCGGTGTCCGGTTCGGCGCCTACCGGACCGGCGGCTCCGGCCGGACCAGGCCGGTGTCGTACGCGAGCACCACCGCCTGGATCCGGTCTCGCAGGCCCAGCTTGGTGAGGATCGCCGAGACGTGGGTCTTCACGGTGGCGGTGCTCAGGTGCAACCGGGCAGCGATCTCCGCATTGGACAGTGCCCGCGCGGTGAGCGTCAGCACCTCCCGCTCGCGGGCGGTCAGCACGGCGAGCGCGTCGGCGGTGGGCGTGCGCCCGGGCAGCCGGTCGGCGTACCGGTCCAGCAGCCGCCGGGTCACTGTGGGCGCGAGCAGGGCCTCGCCCCGGGCCACCACGCGTACCGCCTCGGCGAGGTCGGCCGGGCGGGTGTCCTTGAGCAGGAACGCGCTCGCCCCGGCGCGCAACGCGGCGTAGACGTGCTCGTCCAGGTCGAACGTGGTCAGCATGACCACCCGGGCCGGGTTGCCGGCGGCCACCAGGTCGCGGGTGGCGGCGATGCCGTCGCGCCGGGGCATCCGGACGTCCATCAGCACCACGTCCGGCCTCGTACGGGTCGCCACCGCCACCGCCTCGACGCCGTCGCCGGCCTCGCCGACCACGCTCAGGTCGGGTCGCGCGTCGAGGACTGTGCGCAGCCCGGCGCGGATCAGCTCCTGGTCGTCGGCGACCACCACCCGCACGGTCACCGGTCCGCTCCGACCGGCAGTCGCGCGTGGACCCGGAACCCGCCGGCCGGCAGCGGACCGGCGTCGAGCGTGCCGCCGAGCAGCCGGGCCCGCTCCCGCATGCCGACGATGCCACGCCCGGTGGGCGTACCGGGCCGGCGGGCGGGGGCCGGGCCGTCGTTGACGACCTCCAGCCGCAGTAAGCCGTCGCGGTAGCGGACGTCGACGTCGGCGCGTGTGGCGTGCCCGTGGCGCAGCGCGTTCGTCAGTGACTCCTGCACGATCCGGTACGCCGACAGTTGCACCCCGCCCGGCAGCGCGTCGCCGTCGCCCTCCCGGCGCAGCGTCACCGGCAGCCCGACCGCCCGTACCGCGTCGGCGAGCGCGTCGAGCTGCGCCAGACCCGGCTGCGGCCCGTCCGGCTCGGACCCGTCGTCGAGGGCGAGCGCGTGCAGCATGGCCCGTAGCTCGGTGAGCGCCGACCGGGCCGCCGCGTCGATCGCGCCGAGCGCCGCCCGCGCCTGGGCCGGTTGCGTGTCGAACACGTCCTCGGCTGCGGCGGCCTGTACGGCGATGACCGCGACGTGGTGCGCCACCACGTCGTGCAGTTCCCGGGAGATGCGTTCCCGTTCGGTCGCGAGTACGTGCCGTTCCCAGGCGCAGCGCCGTTGCGCCTGGCCCCGCTGCAACTCGCCCAGCGTCCAGCTCAGGCCCAGCGCGGTCACCGCCAGCAGCAGGTCCCGCCAGCCGCCGGTGACCAGCTTCCACGGCGTGGGCGCCAGCAGCAGCCCGAGCGCGACGAGCGAGTACCGGGGTGGGCGCAGCCGGGCCACGTACGCCAGCGGCACCGCGACCAGGCCGAGCCAGCCGAGCTGCGGGCAGAGCGCCTCCAGGCCGGCCCCTGCCAGCGTGGCGACGGTGAGGGCGTACCCGGGGTGGCGCCTGATCCACAGCAGACAGCTCGCCTGCGCCACGGCGAGCCCGACCGCGACGGCGGTCGCGCCGGCCGTGTCCGGTCCGGCGTCGGAGGCCAGCAGCGCGAGTAGGCAGACGGCGAGGCTCACGATGGCGATGCCGCCGTCGAGTAGCAGCAGGAACCGGGGACGGGGCGCGCACCTCATGTCCGGATGCTAGGCCGCCGGCCCGCCGATTCTCATCGGTCGCCGGACGGAGATCCGGGCCGGTGGTCGTCCCGGCGACGGAGCCGGGAACCGCTCCGCGGCCCGATCCGCGCGACGGCCCGCCGGACCTAGCGTTTCCGGCAGTCGTTCCGATGTGGAGGAGTCACCGATGGAGACCACGATCCCGACCGTCGCCGCCCGCCCGAATCGCCGCCGGGACCGCCTGCTCACGGTGTTCGCGGCGACCGCCGTCGCGCTGCTGGGCTGGCTGGTCGCGGTGCCACTCGCCGGAGTGGAGCTGATCGCGCGGAGCGGCTCCGCCGATCAGCGGGTCACGCCGGTGGCCGTGGTGGTGAGCACGCTGCTCGCCGGGCTGGCCGGCTGGGCGCTGCTGGCCCTGCTGGAACGGCTCACCGCCCGCGCCCGGACCGCCTGGACCGCTGTCGCGGTGCTGGTGCTGCTGGTGTCGCTGCTCGGGCCGCTGGGCGGGGGAGTGGGGAGTGCGGCGACGCTGACGCTGGTGGTGTTGCACCTGGTCGCGGGCGCGGTGCTGATCACCGGTCTGCGCCGGACCGCCGCCCGCTGAGGGCGGGCGATCCGCTGACGGGTCCGGACCGCCGCGACGGGGGCAGGCGGCTTGGACCAGCAGAACTAGCCTCCTAGGACGGCGTACGCGATGTGACGCCCGGAATTTCCCCGCCGCCGATGTCGAGAACGCCAGGGCGGCTTCGTCCCCGGAGTGAACGCGGCCAGAATGGGTCGCACCCTCCACGAGGAGACACAGATGAAGTACCTGCTCCTGAAGCACTACCGCGGCGGCCCGACCCCGGTGTCCGACATGCCGATGATCGACAAGTGGACGCCGGAGGAGATCTCCGCGCACGTGCGCTACATGCAGGAGTTCGCGGCCCGGCTCCAGGAGAGCGGCGAGTACGTCGACGGCCAGGCGCTCGCCCCGGAGGGCACGTTCGTCCGCTACGACGGCGAGGGACGCCCGCCGGTCACCGACGGCCCGTTCGCCGAGACGAAGGACCTGATCGCGGGCTGGATGGTGATCGACGTGGACAGCTACGACCGCGCGCTCGAACTGGCCGCCGAGCTGTCGGCCGCGCCGGGGCAGGGCGGCAAGCCGATCCACGAGTGGCTGGAGCTGCGCCCGTTCCTGACCGCGCCGCCCACCATCACGGAGTGACCCGTCCGATGGACGAGGTCGCACTCCGCAGCCTCATCCCGGGCGTGCTCGGTGTCCTCGTCCGCCGCGGAGTCGACTTCGCGGCGGCCGAGGACGCCGTGCAGGACGCGCTCGTGGAGGCGCTGCGTGTCTGGCCGGCCGACATGCCCCGCGATCCGCTGGGCTGGCTGGTCACCGTGGCGTGGCGGCGGTTCCTCGACGTGGTTCGCGCCGACGCCGCCCGGCGCCGGCGCGAGGACGTCGTGGACGAGGAGCCGCCGCCCGGCCCGGTGTCCGCCGTGGACGACACGCTGCGGCTCTACTTCCTCTGCGCACATCCGTCGCTGAGCCCGTCGTCGGCCGTCGCGTTGACGCTGCGCGCCGTCGGCGGGCTCACCACCCGGCAGATCGCGCAGGCGTACCTGGTGCCGGAGGCCACCATGGCGCAGCGGATCAGCCGGGCCAAGCGCACCGTCTCCCGGGTCCGGTTCGACCAGCCCGGTGACGTCGCCACCGTGCTGCGGGTGCTGTACCTGGTGTTCAACGAGGGCTACTCCGGCGACGTGGACCTGGCGGCCGAGGCGATCCGGCTCACCCGGCAACTCGCCGCCGCGATCGACCACCCCGAGGTGGCCGGGCTGCTCGCGCTCATGCTGCTGCACCACGCCCGCCGGGCCGGGCGGACCGCGCCCGACGGCAGCCTGGTGCCGCTCGCCGAGCAGGACCGCAGCCGGTGGGACACCACGCTGATCGCCGAGGGCGTCGGCATCCTCCAGACCGCCCTGTCCCGCGACCGGCTGGGCGAGTTCCAGGCCCAGGCCGCCGTCGCGGCCCTGCACGCGGACGCGCCCACCGCGGCGGAGACCGACTGGGTGCAGATCGTCGAGTGGTACGACGAACTCGTGCGCCTGACCGGCAGCCCGATCGCGCGGCTCAACCGGGCGGTCGCGGTCGGCGAGGCGGACGGCCCGCGCGCCGGGCTGGCGGCGCTCGCGGCGCTCGACGACACGTTGCCCCGGTACACGGCGGTGGCCGCGTACCTGCACGAACGCGACGGTGATCCGGACCGGGCGGCCGCGCTGTACGCGGAGGCGGCCCGCCGCGCGTCCAGCCTGGCCGAGCGCGACCACCTGAACCGGCAGGCGGCCCGCCTCAACTCCCGCCGCCGGTAAACCGGTCGGCGGCGCGCGTCGCCGCTGGTAGGTTGCCTCGCCGTGACGGGGGAACGGCTCGGCGGGCGCTTCGCCCGACTGTGGACGGCGAGCACGCTGTCCGCGCTGGGCAGCGGGACGGCGACTGTGGCCGCGCCGCTGTACGTGGCGTCGATTACCGACGATCCGCTGGTGGTGTCGGCCGGGGCGGCGGTGTCGTGGCTGCCGTGGCTGCTGTTCGCGCTACCCGGCGGAGTGCTCGCGGACCGGGTGGACCGGCGGCGGCTGATGGTGCTCATCGACTGGGTACGCGTCGCCGCGCTGGCCGCCCTGGCGGTGGCGATGCTCGCCGACCGGGCCGGGATCGCGCTGCTCTACGCGGTGCTGTTCGTGGTGAACACCGGCGAGGTGGTGTTCCGTACCGCCGCGCAGGCGGTGCTGCCGGCGGTGGTGCCGCGCTCGATGCTGGAACGCGCCAACGGCTGGCTCGGCGGCGGCACCCAGGTGATGCAGAACATGATCGCCGGCCCGCTCGGCGGGTTCCTGTTCGTGCTGGCGGCGTCGCTGCCGTTCGCGCTCAACGCCGGCACGTACGCGCTCAGCGCCGTGCTGGTCGGGCTGCTCGCCGGGACGTACCGTGCCGGGCCGGCGCTTCCGGAGCGGCGTTCGGTTCGGGCGGAGGTCGCGGAGGGGTTCCGCTGGCTGTGGGGGCAGCGGCTGCTGCGCACCATGACGATGCTGATCGGTCTGCTCAACGTCACGCTCACCGCCGCGGTGGCGGTGCTGGTGCTGCTCGCCACCGAACGGCTGGGTCTCGGCTCGGTCGGCTACGGCGCGTTGTTCACCTGCATGGCGGTCGGCGGGGTGCTCGGCTCGGTGGTGGGGGACCGGCTGATCGCCGCGATCACGCCCACCTGGACGGTGCGGACCGGGCTGCTGGTCGAGGCGGGGCTGCACCTGGCGCTCGCCGCGTCCCGCAGCGCCGCCGTGGTCGGGTTCGCGCTGTTCGCGTTCGGGGCGCACAGCGCGCTGTGGAACATCGTGGCGAACTCGCTGCGGCAGCGGCTCACCCCGCCGGCGTTGATGGGCCGGGTCGGCAGCACCACGTTGTTCGTCGCGGCGGGTGGCAACTGCGTCGGCGCGCTGCTCGGCGGCGTGGTCGCCGCCCGGTTCGGCATCACCGCGCCGTACTGGGTGGGTTTCGTGGTGGCGGTCGCGGTGATCGCCGCGACGTGGCGGGTCTTCGACCGGGCGACGGTGGCCGCCGCCTACGCCGAGCCGGCCCCGCAGAAGCCCGCCCCGGTGGCCTGAGCGCGGGTCGGCGGGTGGCGGTTCCCGCCGGTGTGGCAGCGTGGCCGGATGCACGCATCCTTCCCGGCCGACGTCGACCTCGCGCTGGTCGGCGGTGGCGGCGCCGCGTCCCTGGTCCTGGCCGCGCTGGACCGGCACGGCGTGACCGGGCTGCGGGTCGCGGTGGTCGATCCGGTGCACAAGCGCGGCCAGGACCGCACCTGGGCGTTCTGGGGCCTGCCCGGCGACGACCTGGACCCGCTGCTGAGCGCGAGCTGGTCGCAGGTCGACGTGGTCACGCCCGCCGGGCGCCGCGTCCTGCCGCTGCACCCGCTGCGGTACGCCATGCTCCGCTCCGCCCCGGTCTACGACCGGGCTGCCGCGGCCGAGCGGCGGCTGGACGCGGTCCGGATCAGCGTCCCGGCGGGGGACCTGCACGACGACGGTGAGCGGGTCACGGTCCGCGACCCGGACGGGCGGGACCTGGTGCGGGCCGGGTGGGTGCTGGACTCGCGGCCCCGGCGGCCGAAGCGGCCGGGGCGTACCAGCTGGTTGCAGCACTTCCGCGGCTGGTGGCTGGCCGCCGACCGGCCCACGTTCGACCCGCAGCGGGCGGTGCTGATGGACTTCCGCACGCCGCAGCCGGCGCGCGGGGTGTCCTTCGGGTACGTGCTGCCGGTCGACGACCGGTTCGCGCTCGTCGAGTACACCGAGTTCGGGCCGGCCCTGCTCGACGACGCGGGCTACGACAGGGCGCTGCGCGGCTATGCGGATCTGCTCGGGCTGGACCTGACCGCGCTGCGGGTGCGGGAGGTCGAGGACGGCGTGATCCCGATGACCGACGGCCCGTTCGAGTCCCGTCCCAGCCCGCGGGTGGTGCGGCTGGGCACCGCGGGTGGGGCGACCCGCCCGTCCACCGGCTTCACGTTCTCCGCGATGCTGCGCCAGGCCGACCAGGTGGCCCGGGCGCTCGCCGCCGGTCGTCCGCCGGTGCCGGCGCCCGCGTACCCGGGCCGGCACCTGTGGATGGACGCGGTGGCGCTGCGCGCGCTGGACCGGGGGCACGTCGGCGGGGTGGAGTTCTTCGAGCGGCTGTTCGACCGCAACCCGCCGGAGCGGGTGCTGCGGTTCCTCGACGGCGTGACCAGCCCGGCCGAAGACCTGGCGGTGATGCGGTCCAGCCCGCTGCTGCCGATGACCGGCGCGGTGCTCGGCGACGCGGCCGGCCGGCTGCGCGCCCGCCTGCGCCGCTAGCCTCGGTGGCCGGTCGCTGCCGTGACGCGGTCGCGCACGAGCGTCCGCAACTGCTCCATCGGATCACCGTCACCGGCGCCGAGCCGGTTGCGCACCGCCGCCACCGTCAACCCCAGTTCGGGGTACGCGAACGCGAGGCTGCCGCCGCTGCCGGCGGTGCCGAACGACCCGTCGTCGTCGACCGCGTACCCCAGCCCGAATGTGCTCGCCTGCCCGAACACCCACTCCTGGGCGCGTACCGCCGGGGCGGACACCTCCCGCATCCGCTCGGCGGAGATCAGCCGCACCCCGTCGACCGGGCCGAGCAGCGCCGCGTACATCCGGGCCACCGCGCGGGCGCTCATCGTGCCGACCGACGGCACGTCGGCGCGCAGCACGTCGGGGCGGGAACCGATGACGGTGTCCGGGCGTACCGCGGGCGGGGCGACCGCGTCGAAGTGCGGCAGGTTGGCCCCGGCCCAGGTCATCAGCGCGGACAGGCCGGCGTCCTCCAGACGCGCCAGCCGGGGCAGGTCCGCCTCCGGTACGCCGAGGAACAGCTCCCGGTCCACGCCGAGCGGCCCGGACACCTCCTCGGCGAGCACTTGCGACACGGGCGCGCCGGTGACCCGCCGGACCACCTCGCCGAGCAGCCAGCCCCACGTCCAGGCGTGGTACGCGAGCCGCTCGCCCGGTGCCCACAGCGGCCGCGCCTCGGCGAGCAGCTCGCACATGCCCGCCCAGTCGGTGAAGTCCTCCGGCGTGATGTCGGCGGGCAGCGCGGGCAGGCCGGCGGTGTGGGTGAGCACGTGCCGCAGCGTGATGCCGTCCTTGCCGTGCCGGGCGAACTCCGGCCACACCGCGGCGAGCGGCAGGTCGTAGTCGAGGCGTCCCCGCTCGGCCAGCACGTGCACCACGGTGGCGGTGAGTCCCTTGCCGGTGGAGACCGCGTGCACGGGCGTGTCGGCGGTCATCGGCCGGCCCGTCGTGGTGTCGGCCAGGCCGGCCTGTTCGGAGACGATCGCGACCCCGTCCAGGTACGCGGCCACCTGCACACCGGCCTCCCGCCCGGAGGAGACCAGTTCGTCGATCGTCGCCCGTACCTCGGCCCGCAGGCCGTCCCACCGCGTGTCCACGATCCCGCAGCGTGCCAGACCGCCGCGTCTGCGTCGTCTGCTTTTCACCGCCACGGGGGGGTGCCGCTGCGCTGCCGTCACCGTCGTTCGTCGGTGGCGCTGTCACCGGGCGGACGGCTGCGCGCCGAGCAGGCCGGCGAACGTTCGCTGTCGGCGGTGCTCAGCGGGTGACCGGTGTCGGCGTACTGCCGGTGGCGCCCTGGGTGGGCAGCGGGTTCGGGCCGCTGGTGAGCAGCCGGGCGCGCAGCGCGTCGACCGTCCGCGCGTCGACGCCGAGCCGGCCGGTCACGTAACCGTCCACGGAACCGTGTGCCGCCCTCAGGTCGGCCAGCACCAGCCGGATGATCTCGGCCGGCGCCCGCCCGTACGCCGGCCAGCCCGGTGTCGCCCCGCCGTTGCGCTCCCGCCACTCGGCCACCAGCCGGTCGGTGGCGTGCTCGGTGAGCGCGAAGTCCGCAGCGATCTGGTCGTCGTCCACGCCGAGCAGGGACAGCACCAGCGCGGCGAGCAGCCCGGTGCGGTCCTTGCCGGAGGCGCAGTGGAACACCAGCGGATGCTCGCCGTCCGCGATCACCTCGAGAGCCCGGCGCAGCTCGGCGACGCCGTCCTCGGCCACCTCGGCGTACCGGTCGGCCAGGTATCGCCACGGGTCCACGTCAGGGTCGATGTCCGCCTGCACGTACGGGCGGTGCTCGATGCTCAGGTTGTGCCAGGTCACGCCGAGGCTCTCCGGGGCCCGGCCCCGGTCGGCGATCTCCCACGGGTACCGCAGGTCGATCACGGTGCGCACGCCCAGCGCCGTGAACCGTTCCAGATCGTCACCGGCGAGCTTGGCCAGCGAGTCGGAGCGGTAGAGCCGGCCCCGGGCGACGGTGCGGCCGTCGCCGGTCCGCCAGCCGCCCAGGTCACGGAAGTTGCAGAGCGTAGCGAAGTCCGGGGGAGTGGTCATGCCCGCACGCTAGCCGGGCGCGGCGGGTCGGGTGGTCCCGCGCGCCCGCGTACCCGGTAGGTTGCCGGGCATGGTGGAGGCGGAGACCGGCCGGGTCGTGGAGATCTGGACCGACGGCGCGTGCAGCGGCAATCCCGGGCCCGGCGGCTGGGGCGCGGTGCTGCGCTGGGGCGGGCACGAGCGGGAGCTGTGCGGCGGCGAGGCCACCCCGACCACGAACAACCGGATGGAGCTGACCGCCGCGATCCGGGCGTTGGAGAGCCTGACCCGTCCGGTCACGGTACGGCTGCACACCGACAGCACGTACGTGCGCAACGGCATCACCGGCTGGCTGAACGCGTGGAAGCGCAACGGCTGGCTGACCGCCGCGAAGCAGCCGGTGAAGAACGCCGACCTGTGGCAGGCGCTGGAGGCGGCCTGCGCCCGGCACGACGTGACGTGGCTGTGGGTGAAGGGCCACAACGGGCACCCGGAGAACGAGCGCGCCGACGCGCTGGCGAACCGGGGCATGACCGAGGCGCGGAGCGGCGCTGCCGCCGCCCCGCGTACGGCTCAGCGCAGCGGCCGGCCCTCCTCGATCTCCTCCGGCTCCTCGGACGGGTCGCCGGTGCCGGAGACGGCCTCCACGTCGTAGCCGGCGCGGCTGACCTCCCGCGCCGACCGCCGGTCCTCGGCGGGCAGGTCGGCGAAGTCGTCACCGGTGTCGTCGGTGGTGTGCAGGGATTCACCCGGCGGGCGCAGGGACGCCTCGTACGCGGTCGCGCCGTCTGGTTCGTCGCCGGCCGCGCGGCCGAAGGACTGTTCACTGGTCATGTCGCACTCCTGCCCGCAGCGGTTGACGGCAAACGTCGAGCGGCCCTTGCCCGGCCGGTGACCTGCGTCGGTTCGGCGGCCCGTGTCGGTTCGGTGGCCTGCGCCCGTTCCGTGACCTGCATCGGGCTCGGCTCGGTGGCCGTTCCGTGGCGCGCGCCCGTTTCAGCCGGCCGCGTCCGGGCCGCGGGCCGCGTCCGGGTGGGTCGGCATCGACGAGCCGCCCGAGCTGCTGCCGGACGCCCCGCCCGCCATGCCGGACCCGTCGTCCTCGGTCACCTCGTCCGGCTTCGGCGCGCCGGGAGCGGGCGCCGGCACGTCGGTGTCCGCCGCGGTCTGCACCAGCGGAACCTGCCCGGCCTCGTCCTCGGCGTGCGCCGGGTCGACCGGCTCCTCACCGTCGCGTGCCCGATACCCCACCGGTGGCCTCCCGTCGGTCGACAGTCGTCCGCGCCGCCTACCCGACCCCACCCCCAC
>NZ_RCVK01000170.1:0-15731 GCF_003667485.1 Micromonospora sp. BL1 | reverse complement strand
GTCGGGGTGGGCGCACGCGACCACGCTGGCGCCTGCCGTGAGCGGGGTGAGCAGCCAGTCGACCGGGTCGGGGTGGGCGGTCACGTCCACCAGGAGGCGGTCGCCCTGGGTCAGGCCCAGCTCGGTGGCGCGGGCCGCCGCCCGGGCCAGCAGCGCCGCGTCCCCGTCCCCGGCGGCCGGGTCCGGCGTGAAGTGGTCGCCGTGCCCGCGTACCGCCGAGACGAAGTCGGTGCAGCCCGCCGGCACCTGCCGCATCGGCAGCGCGAACGGGTCGAGCGCCAGCGCGTACCGCTCGCCGGCCGGCCACCCGGCCGCCTCGCCGACCCGGTCGACGGCCACGAACAGCGCCTCCACCGGCCCCGGCGTGCCGGCCACCGTCAGCTTCGCCGACCAGCAGCCGAGCAGCACGGCGGCGGTCTGCCAGTGCGGCGGCAGCAGCACCCCGGCCGCGTCGCCGGGCGCGGCGCCCACCTCGTCGGTGAGCAGGTTGGCGGTCTTCGCCACCCAGTTCGCGAGCGTCGCCCCGGACAGTTCGGTGCGCTCGCCGGTGGCGTCGTCGTACCAGGTCAGCAGCGGTCGGGTGGGGTCGGGCGCGAGCGCGTCGGCGAACACCCGGGCAATGTTGTCGGCCATCGGCGCGAACGATACGCGCCCCGCGTGCGTACTCGATGACAACGACAAGTCGGCGTACCGTCGGGTCGCGGTCAGCGCCTTGCGTCCGGCCCGGCGTAGGCTTGCCGAGAGTGTTCTTCCCCACAACTGCGCCACCTGAGGAGTCGCCCCGTGACCGCCGGTCGCCCGCCCCGCGTTCTCATCGACGCCACGAGTGTCCCCGCCGACCGTGGCGGCGTCGGTAGATACGTCGACGGACTGCTCGGCGCGCTGGGCCGGGTCTGCGGCACCGGCGTCGACCTGGCCGTGGTGAGTCTCCGCACCGACCTGGAGCGCTACACCCGGATGCTGCCCGGCGCCGAGGTGATCCCCGCCCCGGCGGCGGTGGCGCACCGGCCGGCGCGGCTGGCCTGGGAGCAGACCGGCCTGCCGCTGCTGGCCCAGCAGGTCGGCGCCGAGGTGCTGCACTCGCCGTTCTACACCTGCCCGCTGCGGGCGGGTTGTCCGGTGACTGTCACCGTGCACGACGCGACGTTCTTCACCGAGCCGGAGCACTACGACAAGTCGCGCCGGACGTTCTTCCGCAGCGCGATCAAGACGTCGCTGCGCCGGGCCGGCCGGGTGATCGTGCCGAGCAAGGCCACCCGCGACGAGCTGATCCGGCTGCTGGACGCCGACCCGACCCGGATCGACGTCGCCTACCACGGCGTCGACCAGGACGCGTTCCACGCGCCGGGCGACGAGGAGAAGGCACGTGTCCGGGCCCGGCTGGGTCTCGGCGACAGCAGCTACATCGCGTTCCTCGGGGCCAAGGAGCCGCGCAAGAACGTACCCAACCTGATCCGCGGCTGGGCCCGGGCGGTGGCCGACCGGCCGAACCCGCCCGCGCTGGTGGTGGCCGGCGGTCAGGGCCACGACGACGACATCGACCGCGCGGTGGCCGAGGTCCCGTCGCACCTGCGGCTGCTGCGCCCGGGTTACCTGCGCTACGCCGACCTGCCCGGCTTCCTCGGCGGCGCGCTGGTGGCGGCATACCCGTCCTACGGCGAGGGTTTCGGCCTGCCGATCCTGGAGGCGATGGCGTGCGCCGCCCCGGTGCTCACCACGCCGCGCCTGTCCCTGCCCGAGGTGGGCGGCGACGCGGTGGCCTACACCAGCGAGGACCCGGACCAGATCGCCACCGACCTCGGCGCCCTGCTGGACGACGAGCAGCGGCGGCTGTCCCTGGCCAAGGCCGGTTTCGACCGGGCCAAGGAGTTCACCTGGGAGTCCAGCGCGGAGGTCCACATCGCGGCGTGGCGACGGGCCCGGTCCTGAGCGCCGGTCGCCGGTGCCGGGCGACCGACCGTGACGGCTCGCCCGCTTCGGGCATGATGTGCTGATGTTCTACGCCGTCATCCCGGCGGGCGGCAGCGGCACGAGGTTGTGGCCGTTGTCCCGTGCCGGCCATCCCAAGTTCCTCCACCCGCTGACCGGCACCCCCGCCTCGCTGTTGCAGGCCACTGTCGACCGGTTGTCGCCGTTGACCACCCCGGAGCGCACGCTCGTGGTCACCGGGGCCGCGCACGCCGCGGCGGTGGCTCGGCAACTGGCCGGCTTGCCGGAGGAGAACATCCTGGTCGAGCCGTCGCCGCGGGACTCCTGCGCGGCGATCGCGCTGGCCGCGGCGGTGATCGCCACCCGGACCCCGGACGCGGTGATGGGCTCGTTCGCCGCCGACCACCTGATCGGCGACCCGGCCCGGCTGGCCGAGGTGGTTCGCCAGGCCATCCGGGGCGCGGAGCAGGGGCTGCTGATGACTGTGGGCATCACCCCGACGCGTCCGGAGACCGGCTACGGCTACCTGGAGACCGGCGACCCGGTGGGTGACGGCCCGCTGCGCCCGGTACGCGAGTTCAAGGAGAAGCCGGCCGCCGAGGTGGCCGAGGTGTACGTCCGCTCCGGCCGGCACCTCTGGAACGCCAGCATGTTCGTCTGGCGGGTGGACGTCTTCCTGTCCGAGCTGGCCCGCCAGCAGCCGGAGCTGCACGCCGGGATCACCGCCATCGCGGCGGCCTGGGGCACCCCGGAGCAGGACGACGTGCTCGGCCGGATCTGGCCGACGCTGCCCCGGATCTCGGTCGACTACGCGGTGATGGAGGGCGCGGCGACGGCCGGCCGGGTGGCCACGGTGCCCGGCGACTTCGGCTGGAACGACGTGGGCGACTTCCACACGCTCGGCGAGGTGCTGCCCGCCGACGGCGCGGGCAACGTGGTGCTGGGCGGGGACGCGAAGCCGGGCGTGCTGCTGCACGACACCACCGGCACCGTGGTGGTGCCGCACTCCGGGCGGCTGGTGGCGACCGTCGGGGTGCACGACCTGATCGTCGTGGACACCCCGGACGCGTTGCTGGTCTGCCCCCGCGACCGTGCGCAGGACGTGAAGAAGATCGTGGACGAGCTGAAGGAACGCGGCGAGGAGGGCCTGGTCTGACCCGCCGGGCCGCCGGAGTGGCGACGCGTCCGGCGGCGCGGCGTGGTACCGCCGCTCAGCCGCCGGCGTGGCGGGCCAGCACCGCGAGCGCCGGCGGCACGAGCTGGGCGGTGGCGTGGGCGAGCGGCTCGGGCAGCCGGTCCGGCGGGAACCAGCCGAGCGCCTCGGACTCCGCGCTGACCCGCTCGACCGCCCCGGCCGGGGCCAGGACGGCGTACCGGACGTCGTAGTGGAACGACCCGCCCTGGCAGGCGACCTGGTGGATGTCCACGTCGATCGGGTCCGGCTCGACGGTCAGGCCGGTGATGCCGGACTCCTCGGTGGCCTCGCGCAGCGCGGCGGCCACCAGGGTCCGGTCGCCGGGCTCGCAGTGCCCGCCGAGCTGCACCCACCTGCGGATCTTGCCGTGCAGGCAGAGCAGCACCCGGCCGTCCGGGTCGAGCACCAGCGCGCTCGCCGTGACGTGCCCGGCCCGGTGCGTCCGGCTCATCGCCACCGGTCCGTCGGCCAGCAGCGCCAGCGTCCGGTCCCGGGCGGCGTCGGCGGCGGGGCTGGTCGCCGTCCAGCGGCTCAGCGTCGCGACGGCATCGGCGTGCAACTCGGTGTACGGGATGAGATCGGGCACCCGGACACTCTACGAGCGGCGCCTCCGTACCCTGGCGCGGTGACCCTGCGACTCGTCGAGTTCCTGGTGGCCGGTAACGAGGCGAGCGACCTCCTGCCGGTGCGGTCGGCCGCGCTGCTGCGGGCGCACGGCGCGCGCCGCGGCTTCTGGACGGTGCTGGACGAGGGGCCGGTCGAGCAGTGCCTGGCGCTGCTGCTGGAACGTGACGACGGCCACTGGGAGGCGCACCACGTGGCCGCCGACGCCGGCCGGGAGAACGGCCGCACCGAGGACGGTGAGGCGCTGGCCCACCACGACGGCTGGGTGTACGTCTTCGGCTCGCACTTCGGGTCCAAGGGCGGCCCGTTGCGGCCCCGGCGCGCGTTCGTGGCCCGGTTCCGGGAGGACGACGCGGTGGCCGGGCCGCTGCCGGTACGCGTGGTGCGCAACCGCTTCCGGCTGCACCGGGCGGTGAACGACGCGCTCGCCGCCGCTCCGTTGACGCTGCTGCCGCCCGGTGACCGGGTCCGGCAGCGCTTCATCGTGGAGACGCTGGCCCGGGGCACCGCCCGCGCGAAGAGCTGGGTGACCCGGCTGGCCGCGGACGACCTGCCGATCAACGTCGAGGCGGCGGCGTTCACCCCGGCCGGTACGGCGCTGCTGGGCCTGCGTTTCCCGGTGACCGCCGAGGGGGAGCCGGTCTACGTGGAGCTGGCCGGTGTACCGGAGATGTTCGACGATCCGGAGCGGCCGGGAGAGCTGCTGGCGCTCGGGGCGTACGCGCTGACCGGGGTGACGCCGCCCGGTGCGCTGGCCGGCTTCCGTGCGATCACCCCGACGGGCGACGGCGGCTACGCGGCGGTGACCGGGTCGATCGACGCGCTGGGCAAGGGCTCGGTGCTGCTGGACGACCACCCGCACGGCGGCGAGGTGACCTCCCGGCACGTGCGGTTCCGGCACGACGCGGGCGGGGGTGCGCTGGTGGCCGGGGAGGTGGTGGCGGAGCTGGCGCCGTTCCATCACGTGGAGGGGCTGGCCGAGCTGGCGGGGCGCTGCTACTACGTCACCGACGAGGACCATCGGGTGGCGCTCTGGATCGGATGAGCGAGGGCCGGGCGGCACCCCTGCGACTGCTGTCGCAGACCCTCGTGGTGCCACCCGGCCACGCCCGTCAGCCGGCGTCCGGGTCGACGTTGCACCCCGGCGTCGGCGGGCAACAGAGAGTTTGCCGAACCGGCCCGTCCAGCGTCGAGGTTTTTCACCTGACGCTTAAAGATGGAGATTAGTACCGGCGGGTACAGTGCGAGGTGTGGCGGGCACCCCCGCCGTCCGCACGGGAGCAGCAACCCATGTTGAAGATCATTTTCTCGGGCGAGGACGTCCTGCGGACCCGGGTCGCACCGGCCGCGGACCCGCTCTGGGAGCTGGTCCTCAGCCTGCACCTGCTCCAGGGGCGCAGCCGGGACCCGATGATGACCACGTGGCGGCGCACCGTGGCGCACGGCCTGCGGACCGACACCGACGCCGAGCAGTACCGACTGCTGCTCGCGCTCAACCCGCCGCGCGGCTACTTCCCGGACTTCCTCACCCCGTCCGCCAGTCGCGAGGGCATCGAGGCCGGGCTGGACGCGGTCCGGGGCACCCCTGTGGACATGCTGCGCCGCGACCTGACGCGGCTGGCCGGGGAAACAGCGCTGCCGTCGTCGGCCGGCGCGCTCGCACGTGGTGAGCCCGCGACGCTGCACCACCTCACCGACGCCATGGCCCGCTACCAGTCGCTGGCGGTCACACCCTACTGGGCCCGGGTGCAGGCGGCGGTCGAGGCGGACCGGGCCCGGCGTGCGCGCGCCATGCTCGACGGCGGCGCCGAAGGGCTGCTGGCCAGCCTGCGGCCGAACATGCGCTGGGTCTCGGGCGTGCTGGAGGTGCTCGACTACCCGGACACCCGCGAACTGCACCTGGACGGCCGGGGGCTGCTGCTCGTGCCGTCGTTCTTCTGCTCGCGTACGCCGGTGGCGCTCGTCGACCCGACGCTGCCCCCGGTGCTGGTCTACCCGGTCGACCGGCTGGCCGGCCTGACGCCGGCGTCCGGCCCCGCCGCGTCACCGCAGGGCGAGGCGCTCGCCGCCCTGCTCGGCCGTACCCGCTCCCGGGTGCTCCAGGCCGCCGACGAGGGCTGCACCACCGGCGAGATGGCCCGCCGGCTGCGCATCTCCGCCGCCGCGGCCAGCCAGCACACCACGGTGCTGCGCAACGCGGGACTGCTGGTCAGCCAGCGTGACCGCAACACCGTCCTGCACACGCTGACCCCGCTGGGCCGGGCCGTCCTCGACGCCTGAGCGTCGCCCGCCGGAGTCAGAGCGCCAGCGTGGCGCTCGCGGCGCTGCCGGGCGGGGGTGGGAGCAACGTCGAGTCGATCCCCTCCGCGGCCAGCGCGGCGCGCAGGCGTTGCAGGTCCGCGCCGAACCGGACCAGGTCCGCCGGGTCGACCGGGGCGGGCGCCGCGCCGAGCAGCAGGCCGGTGGCCGAGGTGGGCCAGCCGGGCACCGTGGCGGCGAGTCCGGCGCGTACCTCGTCGTCGGTGACGTGGGTGAAGACGGTTCCCGGCGCGACGACCTGGGCGACGGCGTCAATCGCCCGTCGCACCGCGGCCGGGTCGGCGGGCTCGGTGCCGGTTCGGTCCGCCAGCGTCGCCGCCGCCCGCAGACCGGCGGCGTGCGCCTCCGCCGTGCCGAGCGAGAACAGGTCCATCGAGGCGTCGCGCACCAGCGTGCGGGCGCCCTCGTCGTCGTCCCGGGTGGCGGCGAGGTAACCCCGCACCACGGCGACCGGCACCTGGTCGCACTTGC
Organism: Micromonospora sp. BL1; assembly: GCF_003667485.1. Taxonomy (NCBI): domain Bacteria; kingdom Bacillati; phylum Actinomycetota; class Actinomycetes; order Micromonosporales; family Micromonosporaceae; genus Micromonospora; species Micromonospora sp. BL1. The sequence goes on along the minus strand of NZ_RCVK01000170.1, from coordinate 9,193 downwards.
CCTTGATCAGCTCACCGGCGGCGGCGAGTTCGTCGACCACCGCCATCTGGGTGACGAACAGTTCGTTGCCGTACGGGTCGACCTCGCCCCGGTGGTCGCGGATCGCCGGCATGCCGGCCACCCCGAGCGCCACGTCGGTGAGCCCGTTGCGCCACGGGCGGCCCATGGTGTCGCTGACGATCACGGCGACGTCGAGGCCGTACCGCTCGCGCAGATCGGCGCGCAGCGCCCGGGCGGACGCGTCCGGGTCGACCGGCAGCAGCACCAGCCGGGTCTTGTCCACGTTCGAGGCGTCGATGCCGGCGGAGGCCATCACGAACCCGTGGTGGGTCTGCACGATCCGGGTCGCGCCCCGGGTCGCCACCACCCGGGCGGTCTCCCCGGCCAGGATGCGGTCCCGCTCGGCGAGCCGTTCCGGGCCGTCGGCCGGCACGTCGACCAGCCGGCCCTCCGCCTTCGACACGATCTTGCTGGTGACCACGAGCACGTCGTGGTCGCGCAGCCAGGGCGCCGCACCGGTGATCAGCGCCGCCAGGTCGTCGCCCTCGGTCACGTCGCCGATGCCCGGCACCGGCAGGATCTCCAGCCTCACATCAACTCCAGCGCGGCGCGCACCATCGCGGCGGTCGCCGCCTCGTCGGTCATCCGCAGCGGCGCCGCGCGGACCGTCACGTCCGGCACCACGGTGCCCTCGTCCTCCGGCGCGACCAGCCAGCCGTCGAGCAGCCCGCCCGCCGTCCGGGCGCCGTAGAGGCCGCCCACGCCGGCCGCGCTGCACTCCACGCCGAGCACGGCGAGGCAGCGGTCGGCCATGCCGCGTACCGGCGCGCCGCCGATGATCGGCGACACCCCGACCACCGGGGCCGGGCCGCCGGTCACCGCGTCGCGCAGACCGGGCACGGCCAGCACCGGGGCGATGCTCACCACCGGGTTGCTCGGCGCGATCAGCACCACGTCCGCGGCCGCGATCGCCTCGACCACGCCGGGCGCGGGCTTCGCCGCGTCGGCGCCCACGAAGACGAACCGGTCGGTGGGTACGTCCGCCCGACGGCGCACCCACCACTCCTGGAAGTGGATCGCCCGCCGGCCCTGCTCGTCGGTGACGACGGCATGGGTCTCCAGGCGGTCGTCGGTGGCGGGCAGCAGCCGTACGCCCGGCTGCCAGCGGGCCGCCAGCGCCTCGGTCACCTGGGACAGCGGGTAGCCGGCGTTGATCATCTGGGTGCGCACCAGGTGGGTGGCGACGTCCTTGTCGCCCAGGCCGAACCAGCTCGGCTCCGCGCCGTACGCGGCCAGCTCGTTCTTCACCGTCCAGGTCTCGCCCGCCCGGCCCCAGCCGCGCTCCGGGTCGGCGCCGCCGCCGAGCGTGTAGAGCACGCTGTCCAGGTCGGGGCAGACCTTCAGCCCGTGCAGCAGCAGATCGTCGCCGACGTTGACCACGGCGGTCACCTCGGCGCCCACCTCGCGGGCGTACGCCCGCACGCCGAGCAGGAAACGGGCGCCCCCGATGCCGCCGGTCAGTACCACGATGCGCATGGCGTCCATCCTTCCGCACGCGCCGCCGTCGATCGTCCGGTGGCCGGAGAGACTACGCTCACTTCGGCAACTGTCCGCTTTCGTCCCCTGGGGGAGTCCGTGACCAGCCCCGCCGAGCCCGCGTCCGGCGACGCCACGCAGGCCAGCCAGTTGATCAAGCCGTTGCGCGAACTGGCCGCGCTCGTCCTTCTCGGCGCCAACGCCGTGCTTCTCTTCGTCGGCCTGGTGCGCCTGCTGCCGGTCGACGACTACAGCACGGCCAGCGGCCGGGCCGGGAGCACGTACTTCACCTTCATCGGCCTGGAGTCGACGGTCCTGCCGCTGCTCGCGGTCCTGATCGCCACCGTGATCCTCCCGGTCGTGCCGAAGGCCAAGCTGATCACGCAGGTGGCGCTGGTCGAGTACGCCGTGTCCGCCGTGTTCGGCGCGCTGACGTTCCTGATCTGGCTGGTCGGCCGGCTGGCCGACGGTGAGGTGCTGGACGCGTTCCTCGGCCTGCTGACCCGCGCTGCCTGGCTGGCGATCTTCGCGGTCGCCGCGTTCGTCGTGTTCAAGATCTGGCGCACGCTCTACTACGTGCCGAAGCCCAAGGCGCAGCCCGGCGTGTACGGCCAGGCCCAGCCCGGCTGGCCGCAGCAGCCGGGTCAGCCCGGTGGCTACCCCGGTCCGGGCGGCTACCCGCAGCAGCCCGGCCAGGGCTACCCGCAGGCCGGCTCGCCGCCGCCCGGCTGGCCGCAGCAGCCCGGCCCGTACGGCCAGCCGCAGTCGGCGCCGCCGTTCAACACCGCGCCGCCGCACGCCCCGCAGTCCGGCCCGCCGTTCGCCGACCCGCAGTCGGCGCCGCAGTCCGGCGTCCCGTTCGCCGGCCCGCAGCAGGCGCCGCAGTACGGCTCGCCGCAGCCCGCGCCGCCGTTCGGCCAGCCGCCGTCGGCCGACCCGACGCAGGCGATCCCGCGCCAGTCCGCCGAGCCGGGCGCGCCGTCGCCCGCCGACGACGAGCGCACCCAGCGGTTCGACCGCGAGGACCCGAACCAGCCCCGCTGAGACCCGCGCGGCGGGCGACGGAGAGCCGTCGCCCGCCGCCATCTCGGCCCGCTGCCGTCGCGGCGGCCACTGTGCGGCGGCTCACCCGGGCCGTCCCGGTGCCCGGACCGCGACCGGGGGCGGGCATCCGGCGCTCCGGCAGCGCTTAGGCTGGGCGGATGGTTGATCGCAGCGACCCCGAACCGACCGAGGCGAGCATCCGGCGGGCGCTGGGGCGGGCCGCCACCGGCCGGGCGCTCGACGCCGGCGAGGCGGGCGCGCTGCTCGCCGCCCGCGGGCCGATGCTCGACGAGCTGCTCCGGATCGCCTCCGACATCCGCGACGCCGGGCTGCGTGACGCCGGGCGGCCGGGCGTGGTGACGTACTCGAAGAAGGTCTTCATCCCGCTGACCCGGCTCTGCCGGGACCGCTGCCACTACTGCACGTTCGCCACCGTGCCGCACCGGCTGCCCGCCGCCTACCTGGAACGCGACGAGGTGCTGGCGATCGCCCGCGAGGGTGCCGCGCAGGGCTGCAAGGAGGCGCTGTTCACGCTCGGCGACCGGCCCGAGGAGCGGTGGCCGGCGGCCCGCCGGTGGCTGGACGAGCGGGGGTACGACTCGACGCTGGACTACCTGCGCGCCTGCGCGGTGGCGGTGCTGGAGGAGACCGGACTGCTGCCGCACCTGAACCCGGGCGTGCTCACCTGGTCGGAGTTGCAGCGGCTCAAGCCGGTCGCGCCGAGCATGGGCATGATGCTGGAGACCACAGCCAGCCGGCTGTGGTCGGAGCCGGGCGGCCCGCACTTCGGCTCGCCGGACAAGGAACCCGCGGTACGCCTGCGGGTGCTCGACGACGCCGGCCGGGTCGGGGTGCCGTTCACCACGGGCATCCTGATCGGCATCGGCGAGAACCGGGCCGAGCGGGTCGACGCGATCTTCGCGATCCGCCGGGCGATGCGGGAGTACGGCCACCTCCAGGAGGTGATCGTGCAGAACTTCCGCGCGAAGCCGGACACCGCGATGCGCGGCATGCCCGACGCGGAGCTGCACGACCTGGCCGCCACGGTGGCGGTGGCCCGGGTGCTGCTCGGCCCGAAGGCCCGCATCCAGGCCCCGCCGAACCTCATCGCGGGCGAGTACGACCTGCTGCTGCGCGCCGGCATCGACGACTGGGGCGGCGTCTCCCCGGTCACGCCCGACCACGTCAACCCGGAGCGGCCCTGGCCGCACCTGGACGAGCTGGCCGCGCGTACCGCGAGTGCCGGGTTCACGCTGCGCGAGCGGCTGACCGTCTACCCGGAGTACGTCCGCGCGGGCGAGCCGTGGCTGGACCCGCGCCTGCTGCCGCACGTCACGGCGCTCGCCGACCCGGCCACCGGGCTCGCGGTCGAGGCGGCCCGCCCGGTGGGACGGCCCTGGCAGGAGCCGGAGGAGGTGTACGGCGGCCGCACCGACCTGCACGTCACCATCGACGTCACCGGCCGCACCGACGACCGGCGGGGCGACTTCGACAGCGTCTACGGCGACTGGGCCGAGGTGGCCGGCAAGGTGGCGCCGGAGGCGCGCGCGGGCGTACCCCTGGGTGGTGGCGCGGACGCCGACCTGCGCGCGGGCCTGCGGCTCGCCGCCGACGACCCGGCGGCGCTGCTGACTCCGGCGCACGAGGCGAAGGCGCTGGCGCTGTTCGGCGCGGACGGACCGGCGCTGGACGAGCTGTGCCGGCTGGCCGACGACGCGCGCCGGGACGCGGTCGGCGACGACGTGACCTACGTGGTCAACCGCAACATCAATTTCACGAACGTCTGCTACGTGGGCTGCCGGTTCTGCGCGTTCGCCCAGCGGGAGAGCGACGCCGACGCGTTCCGGCTGTCGCTTTCGCAGGTGGCCGACCGGGCCGAGGAGGCGTGGACGGCCGGCGCGACCGAGGTCTGCCTCCAGGGCGGCATCGACCCGAAGATGCCTGTGACCGGGTACGCCGACATCGTCCGCGCGATCAAGGCGCGGGTGCCGGACATGCACGTGCACGCGTTCTCCCCGATGGAGATCGTCACCGCCGCGGCGAAGGCCGGCGTGCCGGTGCGGGAGTGGCTGCTCCGGCTGCGCGAGGCCGGGCTGGACACCATCCCGGGCACCGCCGCCGAGATCCTCGACGACGACGTGCGCTGGGTGCTCACCAAGGGCAAGCTGCCGGCCGCCGCCTGGGTCGACGTGGTGAGCACGGCCCACGAGCTGGGCATCCGGTCCAGCTCCACGATGATGTACGGCCACGTGGACCACCCGGGCCAGTGGCTCGCCCACTTCCGGGTGCTGGCCGGCGTGCAGGACCGTACCGGCGGGTTCACCGAGTTCGTGGCGCTGCCGTTCGTGCACACGAACGCGCCGATCTACCTGGCCGGCATCGCCCGCCCGGGCCCGACCTGGCGGGAGAACCGGGCGGTGCACGCGATGGCCCGGCTGCTGCTGCACGGCCGGATCGACAACATCCAGTGCTCCTGGGTGAAGCTCGGCGACGCGGGCACCGTGGAGATGCTGCGCGGCGGCTGCAACGACCTGGGCGGCACGCTGATGGAGGAGACGATCTCCCGGATGGCCGGCTCGGGCAACGGCTCGGCCCGTACCGAGGAGCAGTTGCGGGCGATCGCCACCGCCGCCGGGCGGCCGTTCCGCAAGCGGACGACCGCGTACGGTCACGCCCGCGCCTGAGGTCGAACCTTTCCCGACCGCACGCCGTACCTGTGGATGCCGGCGGCGGTTTCGGCGAGGACCGCCGCCGGTGACCCCGAACCGGGGCCCGGCGGCGTCCGGGCGCCCGGCCCGCTGCGGCGCTGCGGCGCCGGTCCGGAAAGGCTGCCGATGAGCACTGACGAGACCACCGACGCGCCGAAACGGCGGACCTGGCCGCGGTTGACCCGCAGGCAGACGCTCACCGCCGCGGCGAGCGCGACACTGGGCGCCGCCGCCCTCACCGTGCCGGGCCTGTCCGCCGCGCAGAACGCCCCCACGGCGAGCCGGCGCGACGAGCCGATCGTGGTCCACCTCCGCGACGCCGCCACCGGCGTCATGGACGTCTTCGTCGGCACCACCCGGGTCGAGGTACGCGACCGCGGCCTGGCCGACCGCCTGGTGCGCGCCGCCGGCCGGCGCTGACCCGGCCCTCCGCCGGCGCGGGCTCCCGGCGCCGGTTCCGCTTTCCGTTCCCCCGACGAAGGTGCGTCCGCCATGTCCTCTCACCGCGAGGCCCCGGAGATCGCCAAGGATCCGGTCGCCGACAGTTCCGACCTGTACGCGTTCGTCACGCCGAGCCAGCCGGACACGGTCACGTTGATCGCCAACTACGTGCCGGTGCAGCTTCCCTCCGGCGGCCCGAACTTCTTCGAGTTCGGTGACGACGTCCGGTACGAGATTCACATCGACAACGACGGGGACGGTTATCCCGACGTCACCTATCGTTTCGAATTCACTACCGAGATCACGAACCAGAACAGTTTTCTCTACAACACCGGGCCGATCGAGTCGCTGGAGAGCAAGAACTGGAACCGGCGGCAGTTCTACCGGCTGACCCGGATCGCCGACGGCCGCGCCCGTGTGCTGGCGCACAAGCTGCCCTGCCCGCCGTGCAACGTCGGCCCGCTGTCCACGCCGAACTACCAGAACCTGGTCCGGCAGGCGACGTTCAAGCTGTCCACCGGCGAGAAGGTCTTCGCGGGGCAACGGGCCGACGGCTTCTTCGTCGACCTGGGCCCGGTGTTCGACCTGGGCACGCTGCGGCCGTTCCAGCAGCTGCACGTCGCCGGCAAGAAGCTGTTCCGGACCGAGGGGGAGCCGGTGAACGCGCTGGACCGGCTCAACGTGCACAGCCTCGCCGTGCAGGTGCCGCTGAACCAGGTGCGCCGCAAGGCGGCCCGCTACGGCTACGCCGACCGCGCCTCGACGATCGGGGTCTGGACCAGCGCGTCCCGCCAGCAGGTGCGGGTGCTCGGCGACCGGGTCGCCGCCGACACCGCCGCCGGGCCCTTCACCCAGGTGTCGCGGCTCGGTAACCCGTTGTTCAACGAGGTCATCGTGCCGATGTCCAGGAAGGACGTCTGGAACACGCTGCCGCCGTCGGAGGACAAGCGGTTCGCCGGGTTCGTCGAGCGGCCCGAGCTGGCCGCCCTGCTGCCCACGCTCTACCCGGGTGTGTTCCCCAATCTGGACGCGCTCAACAAGTCCAAGAAGCCGCGTGCCGACCTGGTGGCCATCCTGCTCACCGGCGTCCCGGCCGGACTGATCGACGGCTTCGCCAACACCACCGGCGACGTCCAGGCGGACATGCTGCGGCTGAACACCGCGATCCGGCCCAGCCCCAAGCCGGACCGGTTCGGCGTACTCGGCGGCGACCTGGCGGGCTTCCCCAACGGCCGCCGCGTCGCCGACGACGTGGTGACGATCGCGCTGCGCGCCGTCGCCGGGCTGACCGTGCCGCTGGTCGACAAGACGTTCCGGCCGGACGCCGCCGCCGCGGCGGTGACGCCGGGCCTGAGCGCGGCCGACGTGACAGCGCCGTTCCTGGCCGACTTCCCGTTCCTCGGCACGCCGTACGACGGGTTCGGCAACCCGCAGGCGAAGAAGTCCTGACGGGAGGCGGCCGATGTCACACCATCACGATCTCGGCCCGTCGGAGGTCGGCAGCGTCGTGCTCGACCTCGGCGGCGACCGGGGCGCACTGATCATCCACACCGGGCGTGACCTGCACGGCCGGGAGATCGAGATCAGCCGCGTGGACCTCGACGGCCCGCGGACCCACTCCGCCGTACGCGAGCGGCACGTCCGGGACGGGGTGTTCCACAGTGCCGTCTACCCGGATCTGGAGGCCGGCGTTTATACCGTCTGGTGGGACGAGAGTACGTCCGCCGGCGCGATCTCGGTCACCGGCGGGTCGGTCGCCGAATTCGTCTGGCCCACCAGCTCACCAGCCCGCTTGGACTGAGCCGTCAATCGCGCCGTTACCCGCGCCCCGTCCACATGATGGACGGGGCGCGGTCGGCGTTGGACGGCTCGACGGGCGGTACCGCGGGAAGCGGGTTACCCTTTGCCCCACCATTCTGATCTTGGTACGAGCGGCCGGCGGGGGCGTCCGGCCGGCCTGTCGGCGATGCGCCACGGCAGAAAACTTCCGGCAACTCGCCGGGGAGGGCGTTACTCGTCCGGGGTCTGAATCGATAGGGCAGGTTGCGAGGCTACGGGCGACCGCGGCGGTCGTCCCGGACGTGTCGGGAGGGCGACTCCATTATCAAGTTTGGCTTGACGGCGCACGCATTACACGCGTGTAATTTGAATGGGGTTGTTCGCACGGAACGCAACAAATGGTGACCGTACGGACAGGCACGCCTTTCGCGTGGGGGGTTGCAGCGGCGAATGACGCCGGTGCGCGACAAGGAGGCAATCGATGGACGGCCAGCTCGAGGTGGCCGACCTGCTCGGGAACGCGCCGGAGTGGCAGGAGCGAGCGCTCTGCTCGCAGACCGACCCGGAGGCGTTCTTTCCCGAGAAGGGCGGCTCGACCCGCGAGGCGAAGCGCATCTGCTCGCGGTGCGAAGTGAAGACGGAATGCCTGGAGTACGCGCTCGGCCACGACGAGCGGTTCGGAATCTGGGGTGGCCTCTCCGAGCGGGAGCGGCGCAAGCTCAAGCGGCGGGTCGCCGCCTGATCCACGTACGGGTCCACGGGCGGTGGGGGCCGCCCCGGACCCGGGTCGCCGTCCGGCCGGAGGGGTCCGGCCGGGTGGCGGCGTCCCGTCCGGCCGAGCCGGTCAGGCCAGCTCGTCCGGGTCGACCCCGAGCAGATTCGCCACCTGCTCGATGATCACGTCGTGCACCAGGTCGGCGAGGTCCTCGCGGTCCATCGCGCGGAACTCCAGCGGCCGCCGGTAGAGCACGATCCGCGGCGGCACCTCCTGGCGGCCGGGCCGCCCCGGCAGCAGCCGGGCGAGCGGCACCTCGCCGTCCTCCAGCACGTCCGAGTCGTAGACGTTCAGATCCGGCGGGACGTCCTCGACCGCGAACTCCACACCGGCCAGCTCCTTGGCGAACCGGCGTTCGAGCGTCTCCACGGTGTCGAGCACCAGATCGTCGAAGACCTCGGCCTTCGTCCGCGCCAGCGGCACCGTGGCCGGCACCAGCCGCCCGCGCAGCCCGCGACCGTGCCGGTCACGGTGGGTGCGCCGGCCGGAGCCGGGGCGGCGGTTCTGGGGGCTCGTCATGACGCACAGGGTAGCCCGGGCCGGCGGTCCACCCGCCGTCGCGCGGCCGTCCGGCGTGCCGGTGCGCCGGTCGGAGGAATTGTGATCACCATGACGGGCGTGTCGTAACGCGAAGCGGTGCGCCGGACCCGGTAATGGGGATACCCTGCCGCCGTGAGGTCACCACGGCGCTGCTCCCGTAACGGCTGCCCCCGGCAAGCGGTCGCCACATTGACCTATGTCTACAACGAGTCGACGGCGGTGGTGGGCCCGCTCGCGGCGTTCGCCGAACCGCACACGTACGACCTGTGTGAGCCGCACGCCCGCAGCCTGACCGCCCCGCGCGGTTGGGACGTGGTGCGGCACGAGGGCGAGTTCGAGCCGCCGCCGCCCACCACCGACGACCTGGTGG
>NZ_RCVK01000330.1:0-15857 GCF_003667485.1 Micromonospora sp. BL1 | reverse complement strand
CGCCACATACGCGTCAGCCGCCGCGCCGTGGGTGAACGCCACCACGTCATCCCGACCGTCACCATCGAAATCCGTCGGCGAACCACCGAGATACCGGGCGGCCGATCCGCCCCCGCCCTGGTTCACCAGTGAGAGGTAGTAGTTCCAGTTCCAGTTCGGCCCCGGGTCGGTGTGGTCGTTGCCCGGGATCTCGTTGTGCCCCTTGATGCCGGTGCGGTTCTTCGGGATGCCGTACTTGTCGCACAGGTAACGGGTCAGCGCGGCCGACGAACGGTACATCGCGTCGGTGAACCAGGCCGGGTTGTCGACGTACCCCTCGTGCTCGATGCCGACGCCGTACGCGTTGCCGGACCGGGCGTGGTAGGCGGTGTCGCCCTCGCGGACCATCTGGGTGATCTCGCCGTTGCTGGACTTCACCACGTAGTGGGCGCTGACGCCGGACGACGGGTTTTGGAACCAGCTGATGGTCCCGGCGTACGAGCCCTGGGTGACGTGGAGGATCACAGTGGTGATCCGGCTGGACCGCCCGACGCCGTAGTTGGCACCGTTCGCGGCGACCCACCGCGCCGGCGGGTACTCGGGCACGGCGGCGGCCAGGGTACGGGACGCGGTGCCGGCGGGGGCCACAGTGGCGTAGCGGCCCCGCTCCGGCTCGACCCGGTGCGCCCGGACCGGCACCGCTCCCGGAATGCCCTGCTGCACCAGCTCGTAGATCCCGTCCGCGTACAGGCGTGCGGTGGCGTCGTCGGCCGCGCCGCCGTACCGCGCCACCACCGGGTACCAGGCGGTCACCCGGTCCCGGTCCCGCGCGGTCAGCCCCTCGGCGTCGGCCAGATCACGCAGCACGGCCGCGCCGCCGCGGATGTTCGCCGGCGTGACGGTCTTCAGTCGCCCGACCGGCTCGCCGGTCAACTCCGCAGCCCGTTCCAGGCTGTGCTGGACCGGGTTGCTCACCAGGTGCATCACCCCGTAGCCGTTCGCCTGGCTCGGCTTGCCGCCGTGCGCGTCGAGGCGGGACTCGCCGTAGCCGACCGCGACCAGGACGTCCCGGGGTACGTCGTACTCCTGCGCCGCCCGCACGAACGCGGCGTCCAGCGCGGTCCGGCCCGGCGGCGTCGCGGACGCCGGCGCGGGCTGCACCGCGATCCCGCCGGCGAGCGCCGCGGCCAGCAGGGCGACGCCAGCGCGCCGCCGTCTCCGTCGTGTTCCGGCCACGGGGGCCTCCCATCCTGACGTCACAGGGTCACCTCACCGGTGAGCCCGAAGTAGTCGTGCCACTTGCTGGAGGGACCGAAGGTGGTGCCGGTGGACAGCGCCACGTACACGTCGTTCGTGGTGTTCTTGGTGAAGACGATGAGGTCGTCTCTGCCGTCGCCGTTGGCGTCGCCGAGGTAGGGGAATTCGCCGGGTAGGCAGAAGAAGTCGTGCCACTTGACGGTGGTGCCGGCGAAGCCGGTGCCGGTGGAGGTGGCGGCGTAGACGTCGGCGTCGGTGTTGCAGGTGAAGGTGACGATGTCATCCTTGCCGTCGCCGTTGATGTCGCCGACGCGGGGTTGTTCGGTGCCGACGGCGAACAGGTCGTGCCATTTCTGGGGTGCCCCGAAGCTGGTGCCGGTGGACAGGGCGACGATGACGTCGGCTGCGGTGGCGGGGCCCTGGGTGAAGGTGATGATGTCGTCGCGTCCGTCGCCGTTGACGTCGCCCAGGGCGGGGAACTCCCCGGCGATCGAGAAGTAGTCGTGCCACTTCACCGCCGTGCCCGCGAACGACGAACCGGTCGACAACGCCACGTAGACGTCCGCCGTCGCGTCGTGCGTGAACGCGACGATGTCGTCCCTGCCGTCGCCGTTGACGTCACCGACCGCGGCGATCTCCGCGCCGGGGGCGAACCAGTCGTGCCATCGGCCCGGCGACGTGAACGCTGATCCGTTCGACAGCGCGACGTACACGTCGCCGGTGTTGCCGTGCGCGAACGTGACGATGTCGTCGCGGCCGTCACCGTTGACGTCGCCCGTCGACGCGGTCTCCCCGCCGATGGAGAAGAAGTCGTTCCACTTCACCGACGTCCCGGCGAAGCCGGTTCCGGTCGACGTGCTCGCGTACACGTCGGCGGAGGCGTTCTGGGTGAAGGCGAGGATGTCGTCGCGGCCGTCACCGTTCACGTCCGTCGACGAGCCGCCGGCCATGCCGTGGGTTCGCGCCGCCTGGTTGAGCAGCGTCCGCGCGGTCGCCGCCACCTGGTCGTACCGGTCGGGGAAGCCCGACCGCTGGACGCACTGGGCGACCTGGCCCGGGGTGAAGCCGGGGTTGTTGCGGTCGCAGGTGATCGCTCGCGTGACGTACTGCGTGGTGGCGTAGACCGGGTCCATGATCTGCTCCGGCGTGCCCCAGCCGTAGTCCCAGCGCTGCTGGAACACGCCCAGGCTGGACTTGTCGCCGCAGGGCAGGTTGTTCATGTGGGACTCGACCCAGCCCGCCTCGAAGGTGGAGAGCATGACCTTGTCGTTGACGTTGTACGACCGGGCCACCCGGTAGACGATCACGGTGACGGCGGGGTCGTGGGTTGCCGGGACGGACGGGCAGGCGAGCGTGTCCATCGGTACGGCGGCGGCCGGCGCGCCGAGCGCACCGGCCGCCGTGACGGTGCAGAGCGCGACAAGCATCGCCAGCAGGTTTCGTCTCACCGTGCTCCTCAGGGGTGTGGGGGTGACCAGCGGCACCAGGCGAGAAATCGATTGCTGGCGAGTCTCGTAGTCACCCTCATCGATGTCAATAGTGTCGACCATGCGCGACGCACCCATCCGGAAATCGATTGCTGGACGGGTATAGGATTCCGAGCGATCTCCCGCGGTGGCGGTCCCCCTCCGGTACGTCACCATCCGACGGGGGCCGGGCCGGAGCGCCCGGGCGACGACGACGGGAGCGCGATGACGACCATCTACGACGTGGCGCGTCGCGCGGGAGTGTCGCCGGCGACCGTCTCCCGTGTCCTCAACGGGCGCGCCTCGGTCGACCCGGAGATGGCCGCGCGAGTACGGCAGGCCGCGCAGGACCTCGACTACCGCCCCAACGCCGTCGCGCGCAGCCTCCGCCGCAGCCGGACCAGCCTCTGGGCGGTCATCATCTCCGACATCGGGAACCCGTTCTTCACCTCGATGGTGCGTGGTGTCGAGGACGTCGCGCAGGAGGCCGGCTTCTCGGTCGTGCTCTGCAACGGCGACGAGGACCCGGAGAAGGAGACCCGCTACGTCGCCGCGGCCCTGGCCGAGCGGATGGCCGGGGTGATCATCTCCTCGTCCGGGCGGCCGGCCCTGATCAGCCGCCTGGTGCAGGCCCGCATCCCGGTCGTGGCGATCGACAGGCAGCCACGCGGCGTCGAGGTGGACACCGTGCTGGTGGACAACACCCACGGTGCCGAGCAGGCGACCGCTCATCTGGTGGGCAGCGGCTACCGGCGGATCGCCTGCATCACCGGCCCGCGCCGGATCTCCACCGCCATGCAGCGGCTGCGGGGTTACCAGCGGGCGCTGAAGGCGAGCGGACGCCCGGCCACCGAGGACCTGATCCGGTACGCGGACTTCCGCGAGGAGGGCGGCTACCACGCGATGGCCTCCCTGCTGGAGACCGCCGAGCCGCCGGACGCGGTGTTCGCGGCGAACAACCTGATGACGGTGGGCGCCGTCGAGTGCCTCGTGGACAACGGCATCGGCGTGCCCGACCCGTTCGGCATCGTCGGGTTCGACGACATCCCGTGGGCGCACCTGGTCCGGCCCTCGTTGAGCACCGTCGCGCAGCCCACCTACGACCTGGGGCGTACCGCGGCGACGCTGCTGGTCGAGCGGATCGCCGACCCGGCCAGGGTGCCCTCGACAGTGGTGCTCCACACCGAGCTGCGGGTACGCGAGAGCTCGGCGCCGTCGGCCGGCCGCCAGGGCCCCGCGGCGGGCCGTACCCGGTCACGCGGCACTGCCGCCGGCTCGCTCAGATCGTGACCTCCCCGCACAGGTGCACCCGTACGCCCAGCTCGGCGAAGAGGGCGGCCTTGACCCGTAGCGCGCGGTCGGCGGTGTCGGCGTCGGGCGCGTAGACCACGTTGACGTGGTTGGCCTTGTGCCGGGCCATCAACTGGTCGCGGCCCACGCCGTGCAGCACGGCGTGCATGATCGGCCACTGCGGTGTGGTGGCGTCCAGCCGCCGCCGGGTCTCCGCCTCGGGCAGCTCCACCACCGTGCCGCGCCCGAGGTCGACGTGCAGGCCGCCGTCCATCACGAACACCCGCGACCAGACGATCTCCCCCGGCTTCGACACGCCGCTGAGCGTGCCGCCGCCGAGCGGGAAGTACATCGGTGGCTGACGCATGCTGTACGACCTGTCGTAGCCCCCGTTGTGCGACGCGGGCACCGAGCCGGAGATCTCGAAGACCCAGACGAAGTGTTCGCCGTACTGCTGTCCCCAGCGGATGTCGTGCAGCGTCGTCGCCGGGTCCAGGCCCATCGCGGTCCAGATCCGGTTGGTGACCAGCGAGTCCACCGCGACGCCCTCGTCGACCTCGTTGAAGTGCGGCAGCGCGACGCCCGGGTACAGCTCCCGGGAGCCGTCCCGGCTGGTCACCGGAGGGCGATCGACGTTGTTGAGCAGCCCCTCGGCCAGGTCGCTGGCGGGCACCGTGTCCTTGAGCCCCTGCTGGTACTGGATCCCGACCGCGTCCAGGCCGAAGTCGTCGGCGATGCGCAGCGCCGCGACGTACATCCGGCACTGGCTGAGCAGTTGGGCGTGCGTCAGCTCGGTCGCCTCGTCGGCGCCGGTGTGGAACGTCATCCCGGCCGCCTCCAGCCAGGCGAGCACCGCCCGCGCCTCGGTGTCGGGCACCCGCGCCATCTCCGCCACCAGTGCGCTCTGCGACAGGCGTTCCTTGAAGACGCCGATCGGGTTGAGCAGCTCGTCGTCGATGATGGCGTTGTACATGCCCATGCAGCCCTCGTCGAAGACGCCGATGACGGCCCGCTCGGAGACGAGCTGCCGGGCCAGCGCCACGCCGAGTTCGACCTCCTCGTCCGGCCGCAGCTCGGGCAGCGGGCGTACGTGGCTCTCGTCGTGCGTCACCCGGCCGGTCTCCAGCCACTTCTTCAGGCCGTCGCGTGCCCACTCGTCGGTGAAGTCCTCGCTCCACAGCGTCGAGTACCGCACGCCCGCCTTGGTGAGGCTGCCGGCGAGGTTGAGCAGGCCCACCAGGCCCGGATACTCCCCGCTCCAGTTCGCCACCAGCAGGATCGGCCCGCGGTGGGCGCGCAGCCCGGCCAGCACGTGGTGGCTGTACTGCCAGACCGCCTCCACCACGACGAGCGGCACGTCGGCCGGGATGCTCCGGAAGACCTCGATCCCGGCGCGCTGGCTGTCGATGAAGCCGTGTCCCTTGAGCGGGTCGACGTCGTGACCGCGCCGGACGTGCCAGCCGAGCGCGGTGACGGCGGCGGCGAGGTCGGCTTCGAGCTGCCGCTGGGTGGGCCAGCAGGTGACGTTGGCGCTCGACCGCAGGTCGCCGCTGGCCACCGTGTAGACGGTCCGGGGCGGGGCGGCCGGGCGCTCGACCGGCACTGGCATTGTGTAACGGGTCACGGGGCGGCTCCCTCGACGGGCGGACGGTGGGCGGGACAGGGCGCGGCCGCGTTCAGAGGCCACCGAGCTTCGCGTACGCCTCGGCGGCGTTCTCCTTGGTGATCCGCATGGTGCCCAGCGTGGTGGTACGCGGGACGTCCTCGGCGCAGTCGACGAGGATCTTCCGGGCCAGCTCGACCGCCTCCCGGCCGCCGGTGGCGTACTGGAACGTGGCGGCCAGGCGGCCCTGCTCGACGGCCTTGATCCCGCCGGAGGGCACCGGCAGCGCGTCGATGCCGGTGAACTTGATCCGCTGCGCCTTGCCCGCAGACTTCGCGGCGAGGTAGGCGCCCTCGGCCATCGGGTCGTTGTGCGCGTAGATCGCCGCCACGTCCGGGTGGGCCTTGATCAGTGCGTCCGCCACCGACTGTCCCTTCTCCCGCAGCCAGTCGCCGGGCTGGGAGGCGACGATCTGGATCTTCGGGTTGGCGGCGATGCCGTCGCGGAAGCCCTGCGCGCGTTCGGCGGCGGGGGTCGAGCCGGGCAGCCCGGCGATCTCGATCACCTTGCCGCCGCCGGGCAGCAGCGTCGTGGCGTAGAACTCGCCGGCCGCCCTGCCGATCGCCACGTTGTCGCCGCCGATGAACGCGGTGTACGCCTCCCCCTCGACCTTGCGGTCCAGCACGATCACCGGCACGCCCTGGTCGTACGCCTTCTTCACCACGGCGGTCAGCGGCTTGGCCTCGTTCGGCGAGACGATCAGCAGGTCGATCTTCTGGGTGAGGAAGTTCTCCACGTCGGCGACCTGCTTGCTGTTGTCCTGCGCGGCGTCGGAGACCACGACGCGGAAGCCGGGCACCGACTTCGCCGCCGTCTGCACGTCGTTGTTCATCACCTGCCGGTACGGCTCGGCGTTGTTGGCCTGGGACATGCCGATCAGGAAGTCCTTGCCGGCGCCGCAGGCACGGGCCTGCCCGGCGTCGTCGGACGGCTTCTCGACGCTGCACCCCGTCGCCGCCAGCGCGCCGGTGACCAGCAGCGCGAGCAGTGTGGTTCGCTTGTCCATCGGTGGCTCCTCGGAGTCGGTTCGGTCAGGCGAGGCCGCGGCGCAGCTTCTGCAACGCCGCCGCGAGCACGATCACCAGTCCCTTGATCAGCAGCTGGACGTTGGCGTCGATGTTGTTGAGCGCGAGGATGTTGTTGAGGATGCCGAGCAGCAGCGCACCGGCCAGGGTGCCGCCCATCGAGCCGGAGCCACCGGCCAGGCTGGTGCCGCCGATGACGACGGCGGCGATCGCGTCCAGCTCGTATCCGGCGCCGTCGTTCGGGCTGCCCTGGTTGAGCTGTCCCGCGTGGACCACGCCGGCCACCGCCGCCAGGAGGCCCGCGACGGCGAACACGGCGACCTTGACCCGCGTCACCGGCACGCCGGAGAGCCGGGCCGCCTTCTCGTTGCCGCCGATCGCGTAGACGTGCCGGGCGAACGCCGTCGTCCGCAGCACCACGACAGCGGCCACCCCGATCAGGACGAACAGCACCGCCGGCACCGGGAGCACACCGTTTATCGAGCCGTTCAGCAGTTCGAAGGCGGGCGGCGCCTCCTGGGGTCCGTCGCCGTAGGCGATCGGGATGCCGAGGCCGCCGGACCATATCCGGGCGATGCCTCGGGCGACCTGGAGACCGGCCAGTGTCACGATGAACGACTGGATGCCGAGGCGGGCCACGGCGTACCCCTGGAGCGCGCCGAACAGCACGCCGATCGCGAGCACCGCGGCGACGGCGGGCAGGATGCCGAGCCCGGAGTCGACCATGAGCGTCGCGGTGCCGACCGCCGACAGACCGAGGATCGCCCCGACCGACAGGTCGATGCCGCCCAGCAGGACGACGAACGTCATCCCGATCGCGATGATGCCGATCTCCGACACCGCGCGGACGATGTTCCCCAGGTTGCCGGCGGTGAGGAAGAGGATCTCGCCGTCGCGGCGCGGGGAGGCGAGGACCGCCACCACGAAGACCACGAGCAGCGCGAAGAGACTCTGCACCGCGAAGAGCCGGTCGACCAGTTCCCGGCGGCTGCGCGGCCGGCGCAGCCAGTGGGCTGTCGCGCCGCGCAGTCCGGCCGTACCGGCGGCCGGGGCCCCGGTCACTGCCGGCTCGGGCGGCGGCACGCGGGTGCCGGTCATCGGTCGTCCCTTCCGGCGGCCGGGCCGCCCATCGCCGCCGCGAGGACGTCCTCGGCGGTGCAGCCGCCGGTGGCGAGGTCGGCCACGGCCCGGCCGCGGCGCAGCACCACCACCCGGTCACAGACGCCGAGCAGCTCGGGCAGTTCCGAGGAGGCGAGCAGGATGCCCATGCCGTCGCCGGCGAGCCGGCGCAGCAGCCGGTAGATCTCCGCCTTCGCCCCGATGTCGACGCCGCGGGTCGGCTCGTCCAGCAGGAGCAGCCGCGGCTCGGTGAGCAGGTGGCGGGCGAAGACGACCTTCTGCTGGTTGCCGCCGGAGAGCGCGCCGACCGGCGTGGCCGCCGACGCCGTCTTGATCGCCAGATCGGTGACCGACCGGGCGACTACGGCCCGCTCCCGGCCGCGCCGGACGAGCCCGGCCGTGGTCAACCGGGCGAGCGCGGCCAGCACGATGCTCCAGCCGACCGGGTGTTCCAGGACCAGCGCGGAGCGGCGCCGGTCCTCGGGGACGAAGCCGACGCCGGCGCGCAGCGCCGCGCGGGGCCGGCGCGGCGCGTACGGGCGGCCGGCCAGCAGGACCGTGCCGGTGCGGCGACCGGCGGGCCCGGCGCCGAACAGGGTCTCCAGCAGTTCGGTGCGTCCGGCGCCCATCAGCCCGGCCAGGCCGACGATCTCGCCGGCCCGCACGGTCAGGCTGATGCCGGCCGGCTCGCAGCGGCCGGGCCGGGGCGCCCGGGGCCGCACCGCCAGGTCGGTGACGTGCAGCACCGGGTCGCCGCCGCCCGATCCGCGCGGCGGGCCGGGAGCGCCGGCCACGTCCGCCGGGGCGGGCTCGAACAGCGACGCGGCCCGGCCGCCGACCATCATCGCCACGATCCGCCGCCGGTCCATCCGGCCGGCCGGTACGACACCGGCTACGGAACCGTTGCGCAGCACCGTCGCGCGGTCCGCGACGACCTCGATCTCCTCCATCCGGTGGGAGATGTAGACGACGCCGACGCCCCGGCGGCGCAGGCCGCCGATGGTGGTGAACAGCCGCCGCACCTCCCCGTCGGCGAGGGCGGCCGTCGGCTCGTCCATGACGAGGACGCGGGCGTCCAGGGCGAGCGCCTTGGCGATCTCGACGAGCTGCTGCTCGCCGACGCGCAGCGAGCCCACCGGGCGGCGCGGGTCGATGTCGGCGCCGAGCCGGTCCAGGTGCTCGCGCGCGGTGCGGGCCGCGGCCCGCCGGTCGACTGTGCGCAGCCGAGTCCGGGGCTCCCGCCCGAGCACGAGGTTGTCGGCCACCGACAGGGCGGGCACCAGGTCGAGTTCCTGGTGGATGGTCGCGATCCCGGCGGCCTGGGCGGCGGCCGGGCCGGTGAACCGTACCGGCGTCCCGTCGACCGTGACCTCTCCGTCGTAGTCGGTGATCACGCCGGACAGGACGTTGATCAGAGTGGACTTGCCCGCGCCGTTCTCGCCCAGCAGCGCGTGCACCTCGCCCGCCCGTACGTCGAAGTCGACGCCGTCGAGCGCCGTCACGCCGCCGAACCGCTTGGCCACACCGGTCGCCGCGACCACCACCCGGCCGCTCGGGCCGGGCGCGTCGCGGTTGTCCACGCCGGTCATGGGATCGCGTTGATCGCGGCGTGCGCGGCGTCGGCGAACGGCACGTCCCGCCGGACCCCGCTCGCGGTCAGGCGCCAGGTGCCGCCCGCGTACTGGCCGGGCGCCCAGGACAGGCCGCCGGAGCGCCACAGCGGCTGCCAGGCCGCCATCGCGTGGCCGGCGTCGTACCAGGTGTTGTCCCCGCGCCAGGCCGACCCCCACCGGTGCGCCGCGACCACCGAGAGCCCGTCGCCGGTGCTCATCGTCCAGCGGGGCATGCCGGTGACGTCACCTGTCGGCCGAGCCTCCGCCACCGGGTCGCCGACCAGCGGCGACGCGCCGTCGATGTTGAACGCCACCTCCCACACCGCGGCGGTCGGCCATCCGTTCACCGACCAGGTGACGTCGCTCTGCAACCCGGGACCGGTCCACCGGGGCGTCACGGTGAGCAGCCAGTCGGCGGTGACCGGCTCGTCGCCGAACGGGATGCCGACCAGGTTGATCCGGGAGCCGTCGGCCGACACGTCGACCCGGGCCGGCGCCCCGGCCCGGTCGGTCACGTCGAACCGGCCGACGGCGAGGTACGGGCCGGTGCCCCGGTGCGACGAGTCGAGCGCGGAACGGTGATTGCCGGCGCCGGCCGGGTCCACCGCCAGCTCGGCGATCCGGGCGTTCGGCCAGGTGCGCACGTCGGCGCGCAGGAATCCGGTGGTCACCGTCCAGCCCCGGGCCACCACACCGGTAGACCAGGTCAACGGCGCCAGCCAGAGCCCGCCCTGACCCCAGCCGGCGTGGGTCAGGTACCAGTTGGAGCCGTCCACCACGACCTCGGCGGCGTGCGCGTCCAGCACCGTCACCTTCTCCGCGCCGTCGAAGCGCAGCGGGTCGCGGCTGCGGTAGACGGCCGTCCGCCGGTACGCGGCGCCGTAGTCGGTGCCGTCGCAGCAGACGAACAGGTACCACCACTCCCCCCGGCGCACCACGAACGGCGACTCCGTCTGCCCGCCCGCCCGGCCGGTGTGCGGCGAGGTGTACGCGATCGCGCGGCCGCTCCACGAACGCAGGTCGGTGCTGGTCCGGTACGCCACGACATGGTTGCCGCCGGACGGGCTCGACGTGGCCGTGTAGTACATGACCCAGCGGTCGCCGACCCGGGTCACCATCGGGTCGCGGCCCTCCCACCCGTCGGTGAACAGCGGGTTGGCGGAGCTGCGGGTCCAGGTGAACAGGTCGGTCGAGGTGGCCAGGTGCATGCGGTACCGGGCGTAGTCCGGGTTCCCGGCCGCGTAGAACATGTAGTAGACGCCGTTGTGCTGGACGACGTGCGGGGCCCAGATCCACTGCTCCCCGGCCCCGGGGTCGGCGGCCAGCGCCACCGGCCGTTTCGTCCACGGGCCGGTCGGGGTGGGCGCGGTGGCGTGCCCGAAGACCTTCTCGTCCTGCGGCGCGCCGGGTTCGGCGTGGGTGATGCCGAACAGGTGCCACACGCCGGTCTGCTCGTGTCGTACCAGCGTGTGGTCGTTGTAGTACCAGGTCGTCGGCTCCCCGGCGCCGGGGTCGTAGACGCGCGTGGACGCGCCCCGCGCCGGCGTCTCGCCGAGCGTCTCGTACGGCGTCGTGGTGACCGCCGCGAGCGGGCCGACACGGCGCAGCGTCACCGTGTCCAGCCCGGCGAAGAAGCCGGTGGAGGACGCGGACCGGCCGGTCACCGTGACGGTGAGGCGGTGCGTGCCTGTCGACAGGGACGCCGAGCCCAGCGGCACCGCGCCGGTACGTTGCACCCCGCCCGCGTACCCGTCGAAGAGTTGACCGACCGCCACCCCGTCGACGGCGAAGCGCAGCGTGCCGTAGTCGCCGGCCCGGGTGAGCACCGCGCCGATGTCGTACTGCCCGGCCGGTACCGACGGCAGGGTGAGCGTCACCGCGTCACCGGCGCGGGCGCCCCGGAACCACAGTTGCCGTCCGCCGGACCAGCTCACCCCGCAGCAGTCGGCCTGCGCGCCGACCGGCGCGGTGGCGGAGACGACGGCGAGCGACTCGGCCTCGAACCGGACCGGGTCGTCGGCCGCTGCCGGTCCGGCCGGGACCGCCACCAGGGCGGCCCCGAGCAGGAGCGCCGCGAGGGCACGCCGGGCGCGCATCACGACACGCTCGGACGGGGCAGGTCGGCGCCGGGTGCGAACTGGTCGTGCCAGCGGTTTCCCGGTGGCCCGAATCCACCGCCGGTGGAGAGCGAGACGAACACGTCGGCGGTCAGGCCCCTGGTGAACGTGACCACGTCGGCCCGCCCGTCGCCGTTGAAGTCCCCCACCCCGGGCAGTTCGTCGCCGAACGCGAAGTGGTCGTGCCACTTCAAGGAGTTCTGCACGAAGCGGCCGCCGTCGGACAGCGACACGAACACGTCGCCGGTCGTGCCCCTGGTGAACGTCACGACGTCGTCCCGCCCGTCACCGTCCACGTCGCCCACCGCCGGCAGCTCGTCGCCGACGGCGAAGCTGTCGTGCCACTTCCAGCCGTCCTCGACGAAGCGGGTGCCGTCGGACAGCGACACGAACACGTCGCCGGTCGTGCCCCTGGTGAACGTCACGACGTCGTCCCGCCCGTCACCGTCCACGTCGCCCACCGCCGGGAACTCGTCGCCGAGCGCGAAGTGGTCGTGCCACTTGACGCCGGGTCCGAAGCCGGCGCCGGTGGAGAGCGCCACGTAGACGTCGGCGGCGGCGCCGCGGGTGAACGTGATGATGTCGGCGCGGCCGTCGCCGTTGACGTCGCCGACCGCCGGGATCTCGGCGCCGACGGCGAAGAAGTCGTGCCACTTGACCCCGGCGGAGTATCCGGCGCCGGTGGAGAGCCCGACGTAGACGTCGGCGCTGTCGCCGCGGGTGAACGTGATGACGTCGGCGCGGCCGTCGCCGTTGACGTCGCCGGTGAGCGGCACCTCCGCGCCGACGGCGAAGAAGTCGTTCCAGGGCCGGCTGTCCGGCACGAACCGGGTGCCGTCGGAGAGCGAGGTGAACACGTCGGCGGCGGCGCCTCGGGTGAAGTCGACGGCGTCGTCGCGGCGGTCGCCGTCGGCGTCGCTGGTGTTGCGGGTACGGGTGGTGGCCGACACCTCCGCCGAGGGCGCGGCGGCGTTGCCCGACCCGTCGACAGCCACGACCCGGTAGTGGCGGGTCTGCGCGGCGGGCAGCGGGCCGTGCCGGAACGTGGTGGCACGGGTCGTGCCGACCAGGTTGGCGGCGGTGATCGCCACCCCCGGGTTCCGGGAGGCGTAGACGCGGTAGGAGACCACGCCGACGTCGTCGGCGGAGGGAGACCAGGTCAGGCCCAGCGCGTGCATGCGCCCGCCGGTCAGGGCGAGACCGGCGACCGGGGCCGGGGCGACGGTGTCGGTGAACGGCGCCACCATGCTGTCGGCCAGGTACCGGGCGGCGGTCCAGGCCGGCGCGCCGGCAGCCGGGGTGAGCTGGACGGTGACCGCCGACCGGCCCGCCGTCAGCGCCGCGGGCAGCACGAACTCGTCGGCCAGCCAGCGCTGCCTGTCGTTGCCCAGCGGCTGCAGCCACACCCCGGCCGGCGTGCCGTCCACCGACACGGCCGCCTGCTGGTAGCCGCCGGCCTGGTCGCCGTGGCGGCGCAGCCGTACCCCCTGGTTGGCCGGGTCGATCGCCAGCCGGAAGCGGACCGGTGCGGTGGTGGCGCGGACCTGGCCGGTGTGCGGGACGTTGTCGTCGTCGCCCTCGAAGGCGGAGCTGAGCGCGGTCTGGGTCGCCCCGGAGTCGGTGTACGCGTGCGCGGCGCGGCTGGCGGCGTCGCCGGTGACGACGGTGTCGGTCCGGCGCGTGGTCACGGTGCGCTGGGTGTAGAGGAACGCGGTCGAGGCGTACTCGGCGGGCATGTCGTTGGCCGGTCCGTGCTCGATGCCGAAGCGCAGCGCGGTGCCGTACGCCACCGCGTCGCCGATCATGAGCCGGTAGGCGGCGTCGCACTCGTCGGCGCATCCGCCGCCGCGGACCAGGTGGGCGGTGTTGCCGGTGAAGACGCCGCTGTACTCGCCGCGGTTGAAGTACCAGCCCGACTCGTAGAAGTCCTCGGTGCCGGTGCCGTAGATCTGCGGCGTGGGCGAGCCGTCGACGTACACCCGCTCGTCGCCCTCCAGGTAGTTGCGGGTGTTGCCGCCGATGATGTGGCCGCGCATGGTCTGCGAGACGCCCACGAACCGGCCCCGCCCGGACTGGTCGGCGATGATCCAGTCGGTGCCGCCGACCGTCTCGGCGCGGCGTGACTGGGTGGTGAAGTAGCCGGCGTTGCCGTCGGCGGCGAGCCGGGACGTCCACTCGGTGCCGGGCGTCGATGTCACCTCGACCTCGACGCCGCCGACTGTGGTGCCTGTCGTGTTGACGAGCGTCAGTGCGGCGGCGGTGCGGAACGGCATCGGCCACCATGCGCTGTACCAGCCGCCGGGCGCGGAGTCCATGGCGAACATCAGCGAGCGGACGGTGCGCTCGCCCAGCCCGGCGCCGAAGAACTCCCCGATCGGGCTGTCCACTGTGGTACGCCCGTCGAACGTCATCCGCAGCCGCAGCCCGGCGAGCGTCGGCACCCCGGCCGCAGCGTCCGGTACGCGCAGCCGCAGCGCGGTGATCGCGCGTGGCCCGGTCAGGGCGGCCAGTGACACCTGCCCCTGCGCCGGGGCGGTGACGGTGGCGCGCGTGGTGGAGGCGCCGGCCTGGGCGGGCTTCGGGTCGCGGGTGCCGGCGGCGCGCAGCACCGTGACCACGTCGGTGGCCGGGTCGGCCGGATCGAACCGGGGCACCCCTGCCGCGTCGGCGAAGGTCCGGTAGGTGACGTGGTGGAACAGCGGGTTGTTCTGGGTGGTGATCCGCATGGACTCCCGGTAGGGCATGGGCACCTTGACGGTGACGCCGCCGGACGTCTGGTCGGCGTTGCTCACCAGCGGCGCGACGAACGGGCTGCCGAGCCGCCCGTCCACCAGGTCCTGGAGGTCGGCCTGGACGACCACGACGCCGTCGAGTTCGACGCGGATCCAGCCGGTGGCGCGGACGTTTCCGTCGTCGCGGGTGAACCAGATCGACTGCACCTCGCCCGGGCCGCGTGCCTCGGCGATCACACATCCCCCGCTCCGACGCAGACACGACCAGGTGCCGACGAAGCCGTCGTCGTTGGAGCCGTCGCGGCCGAAGCTGGAGAACTGGTGGGTACGGGTGCCGGCGGCCAGCTCCGGCAGGCGGTCGAGCCGGCGGTAGGCGTCCCAGCCGATCGGTCCCTTGTCGTCGGCGACGGCGAGAGCGGGAGCGGGCGCCGACGTGGCGGCCGGCGCGGCGGCGGACGAGGTCGCGGGCACGGCAACGGCCAGCAGCGCGGCTGCTGCGGCGCCGGCCCAACGGCCGATGCGAAGCCTCATCGGTGTCCCTTCCGAGCGGCCGTAGGAGCCATGAGAAATCGATTGCTGGCGAGTTAACTTCGAGACTTCCACGGTTGTCAATACTTTGCGCCCGGCTTTCCCTCCAGGGCAGGAATCTTCGCGGCGGGTCGGCCCGCACGCCGCGCAGCCAGGCCGGGCGGAAGCGACGCTGAAGGAAGTTTTCCGCCGGCACTCACCACCCCGGCGGGTATTGACAGGCTCCGAAGTCTGCGGTTTCACTTCTCCTCAGCGCCACCGTCCCGCCGATCGGGACGCCAGCCGCCCCTTCTCCGACGCGAACTGTCAGGGCCCGCCCATCGGCGACACCGGCCCCTGGCCCGACGCGCCCACGCGCCGCTCCGACCGTGCATCCCTCTTCCGACGAGGAGTCACCGCATGCCCAGATTCCCGACGCGTCCCGCCCGGCGGGCCCTCGTCGCGCTGCTCACCCTGGCCGCGGCCACCCTCACCGCGGTGACGGTCGCCCCGTCACCGGCACTCGCCGCGCCCACCTTCAAGGCACCGTTCCCCTGCGGGCAGCGGTGGACGTACAGCCACCACAGCGCCGAGGTGCGGCAGGCGCTGGACTTCGTCCGCGCCGACGGCGGTGTCACAGGCGGTACGCCCCAGGTGGCGTCCGCCGCCGGAGTCGCCCGCCGCTACTCGCAGCCCAGCGGCGCCGGCAACTACATCGTCATCGACCACGGCGGCGGGTGGACCACCTACTACTTCCACCTCAGCGCCTACTCGGTGCCCGACGGCGCCTACGTGCAGCAGGGGCAGCAGATCGGGATCACCGGCAGCACCGGCAACTCCTCCGGCGCGCACGTGCACTACGAGCAGCTCTACAACGGCGTCGGCCAGGTCATCTCGATCAACGGCGTCTCGCTCGCGCCGTATCCCGGCCAGTACAACCAGAGGTTCCTGGTCAGCGACAACTGCGGCACGCCACCGCCGCCGCCCACGCCCCGCTATCTGGGTGGTTCGCCGACGGATTTCGATGGTGACGGTCGGGATGACGTGGTGGCGTTCACCCACGGCGCGCTGGCTGACGCGTATGTGGCC
>NZ_RCVK01000129.1:0-16150 GCF_003667485.1 Micromonospora sp. BL1 | reverse complement strand
ACGTCGACCGGTTCGGGTGCCCCGGCGGCGAGCAGGGTGACGGCGGTGGCGGCGGCCAGGACCCGGGCTCTCATGAGAAGGCACCCTACCGAGCCCGATGATCAGGTCCGGACGGCTCACCGGTGTCGTGACGCCGCGCCGATCGGGCGGTCCCGTTCGGTGACCGGCGCGGGTGTCAGCGCACGCCGCGCAGCCACCACCGCTGCCACGGTGTCTCTACCGCGCGCCGGTGATAGTGGGACCGGACCCAGGCCACCGCCCGCGCCGGCGGCAGCCCGTCCAGCACGGCGAGCGCGGCCAGCGCGGTGCCGGTGCGCCCGACGCCGCCGTGACAGGCCACCTCGACCCGCTCCCCCGCGTACGCGCGCCGCCGCGCCTCCCGCAGCGCGTCCAGGGCGTCGGCTCGGTCGGACGGGATCCAGAAGTCGGGCCAGCGGACCCGCCGGGCCGGCCACTCCGGCTCGGGACCGGGCGCCAGCAGCAGGGCGAAGTCGGCGGGCGCGGCGGGCGCGGCGACCTTGCGCCCGCGTACGGTGGCGCCCCCGGGCAGCGTGAGCAGGCCGGCCTGATCGGTCCACGGTGTCGCGTCCATGGCTCATTGTGTCGCGTCGCCCGGACACGTGAGTGCCCGCCGGACGAGGTCCGGCGGGCACTCACGATCGAGCCGGGTCGTCCCCGGCGCGCCCCGGATCAGCCGAGGCGACGGCGGCGCCAGGCCATGGAGGCCAGCAGCAGCACCGCACCGGCGGCGGCGAGGCCCCCACCGAGCTTCAGCGGCGTGCCGATGCTGTCACCGGTCACCGGCAGACCGCCGTGGTGCGGCGACTTGGTCGGCCGCGGCGGCAGGACGGTGCCGGTGGCGCTCGCGATCCGCCCGGACGTCAGGCCGGTGGCGGTGAACGTGTACCGACCCGGCCGGGTCGGCCGGTAGGTGACGGTGAAGTTGCCGTTGGCGTCGGCCGTCACGGTGAACGTGGTCGGCGCCGGCTGCGGCTGGGCGCGGTTGGGCGTGTAGGCGACCGGCGCCATCGCCACCGTGCTGCCGTCGCTGCGCCGCGCGGTCCCCTCGGCCGGGGCGGCCGCGGGCAGACCCGAGATCGCCACGTCGATCCGCACCGTCTCGTTCGGCGCGAAGTTCGAGCCCCGCAGGGTGAACGTCTCGCCGAGCCGGATGGTGGTCGGTGAGACGGTCAGCGACGCGACCTCGGGCGGGTAGACCGGGGGCTGCGGCTGCGCCGCCCCGGCCGCGGTCGGCACGGCCGCTACGGCCAGGCCCACCGTGAGCGCCATGATGATGCGGGATAGCCGCATGATGGATTCCCTCCTACTGTTCACAGCTTGGTGCGTTGACTACTTGGGTGGTCCATGGGGTGACGGTGGGCGTGTGCACCAGCTCGGCCGTCCCGGCGCCGGTTTTGCCGGTGAGCACCGTGACGTCGAGCGTCCGGGTCTGTCCCGGGCGGGCCTCGACCTTCGCGACCGCCACCTGGCGGCGGCCGTCGGTGCCGCTGCCCATCGCGGTGTCCCGTCCGTCCAGCCGGCCGGTGAGGACGGCGCCGCCGGTGGGCGTGTGCACGGAGACGAAGGTGCGTGCGGTGTACTTGTCGCCGGCCAGAGCCAGTCCGGTGACCGACTTGCTCAGGCCCGACTTCGGGGCGGTGGAGTGCACCGTGACCTTCAGCCGCAGCTCGCGGCGTCCGTCCGGGTGGCATTCGCCGACCGTCACGGTGGCCGAGAACCTGAGGTAGTAGCCGAGCTTCGCGCCGCTGCCGTCGTTGAGGAACACGCCGACGGTCGGCACGGTGTCCTTCTCCGGAAGCTGACCGGCCAGCCGGCTGCCGGCCAGTGCGCGTTGCTCCTCAGATCGGACACTCCAGAACAATATCCGACGTTCATTGATTGAACGGGTAAAAACGGTCAAAAGTGCGCGTGGGTCTACCGTCTTGGTGAACAGGGTGTCGAAGACGCCCGAGGCCGCCTTGGTGAAGTACTCGTCCTGGTCCTTCATGTCCAGGTCCCGGTACGAGTCACTGAGGAGCGTGCGGACGGCGGTGGCGGCGCCCAGCGACGGCCCGTCCGGCACGTTCACCGGCCCCACGACGCCGAGCAGGTACGACAGGACCACCGGGTCCACAGCCAGCACCCCGTCCACAGTGGTGCCGGTCCGGCGACGCACCATGTCCCGGTAGAGCGCGGCGGCGGCCGGGAAGTCCGGGTTGAGGTTCACGTCCGCCGGATAGATGCCCGGCAGATCGCCCCAGAGCCGCTTCGCCTCCGCGTCGATCTTGAGTGGCGGGTCGAAGAACCGCAGGTCGGACGAACTGCCCTGCTTCACGAGGCGGATCCGTCCACCCTCGGCGCGCAGGACGGCGTACGCGCCGAACATGCCGCCGGTGGCGCGCAGCTCGGCCGGGTTCTGCGAGACCAACAGATAGCTGCGCGGTCCGTCCGCGCCGAGAAGTGGCGGCAGCAGCCGCGCGCCGCGATCAGCCGCGGAGGTCAGCTCGCCGAGCTGGTCCAGCTCCGCGCGCAGCGCGGTGACCGCGTCGCGTACCTGCGTCACGAGGTCGCCGGTGGGCACCTTCCGCAGCCGGTCGGCGGTCGTGCGCACCGCCTGGTCGGCGGCGGAGACCTCGGCGGAGACGGCGCGCAGGCGGGCCAGGTCCAGCTTGCCCTGCTTCGGCACCAGCGAGGCGAGGTCGACGCGCAGCAGCGTGGGGAACGCGAGCCGGGCCAGGTCGTCCACCGCCACCGAGATCTGCCGTACCGCGGCCAGGTTGTCCCCCGCGTACGGGGTCTGCTGGCCCACCCACCACACCGGATCCCCGGTCTCGCCGCGGGCGGCGGCGGCCTGCTCCTGCAACGCGGCGAGCGTGCGCTGGGCCCGGGCCACGTCGCCGTCGAGCACCTGGGCGCTGAGCTCCCGGGCCAGTCCGGCGGCGTTGACCAGGTGGGCGCGGGCCTGCCAGCCCCGGAACGCCACCCAGCCGCCGGCGCTGAGCAGCACCGACACGACGACCAGCCCGGTCAGCAGGATCCGGCGGACCCGGGCGCGCCGGCGCCGACGCGAGCGACGCCGCCGGACGGGCGTGGCACCAGGTCCGGTCACGGATTCCCCCTACCAGTCGGTCGAATCGGACACAATTCGCGATCGAGTGCTTTTTAGCACGGGAAAGTGCCTGTTCGAGGTGTTATCCGACACTCTGATGAATTAGCCGCTGTGTGCGAGTTTTGTTCGGTTCGACGTCCGCTCGGCCGCCTCGTGCAGCAGCGCCTCGATCCGGTCCACACCGGCCCGCATCGACATGTCCCGCAGGTACGCGTCGCGGCCCCGCCGGCCCATGTCGATCCGGGCGGCCGGCGGGATGGCGGCGGCCAGCCAGAAGCGGTCGGCCAGCGCCGCCCAGTCCTCCGGCGGGCAGGACAGACCGGCGCGGGCCCGCTCCACCACCTCCGCCGTCTCCCCCGCCGCGGAGGCGACCACCGGCGCGGCGCAGGACAGCGCGGCCTGGAGCTTGTCGGGCACCCGGCCACGCAGCTCCGGCAGGTCGCGCTGGGCCACGAGCTGGTAGTCGGCGGCGGCGTAGAGCTGTGGCATGTCCACGGCGGACCGTCGTTCCAGGAACCGGACGTTGTCCGCGCCGAGGTCGGCGGCGAGCCCCCGGACCCGCCGCTCCTGCGGGCCCGACCCCACGAGCACCAGGTCCATCCGGTCGCCGAGCGCCGCCGCCGCGCGGACCGCCGTCTCCAGATCCTGGCGGGCGCCGATCGTGCCGGCGTGCATCACCACGCAGCGGTCGTCCCGGCGGACCAGCCGCCGCACCGCCGGGCCGGCCTGGGTGGGGCGGAAGATGCGCTCGTCGGTCCAGTTCGGCGCCGTGCGCACCCGGCCCGGGTCGGCCCCGCCGGCACGGACCAGATCCGCCATGGACGGCGAGCCGACCGCCACCACCGCCGCCTCCCGGTAGAGGCGACGGGTCGCGGCCTCCAGCCGCGCCGGCCGCCCGCCGTCCCGCTCGGCGCGCCCGTTCCGCCCGGTCCACACGTCCTGCACGTGCAGCACGGTGGGCGTACGGCCGAGCAGCCGCAGCAGCCCGGTGGCGGCGAACGTGACCGCCGGGTGGCCGTAGACGTAGAGCACGTCGACGTCGCGCAGCAGTCCCCGGCCGGCGAGCGCGGCACTGCCGGCGAAGGACAGCCAGCTCGTGGTGCGGGCGCGGGCGGAATCGTCGCCCGCGGCGTACCGGGGCACCCGGCGCACGGTGAGCCGCTCGCTGTGCGTCTGGTGCCGCCAGCGCTGCCGCCAGCCGGGATAGACGTGGCCGCCCGGGTAGTCCGGGAAACCGGTGAGCACCCGTACCTCGTGGCCCCGGGCCACCAGCTCCTCGGCCAGGCTGCCCGGGACGAACGCCGGCTCCGGCGGGAAGTGGTAGGTGAGGATGCCGACCCTCATGGCCGCCCTCCCGGCGCGGCTTTCCGGACGGCCGGGCGCCGCACCGCGTACGATTCCCGCATCCCCTCTGCGTCCGGCCGCGACCGCCGGAAGAACGCCGTCGCGGCACCCTCCGTCGCGACCGTGCCGACGAGAGGGGTGCAGATGGTCGACGAGGTGCTCTTCGTCTGCCACGCGAACATGTGCCGGTCACCGATGGCGGAGTTCATCGCCCGCCGGATGCTGGCCGGCCTGCCGCTGGCGGTGGCCAGCGCGGGGACCGACGCGATCGACGGGGCCGCGATGCACCCGTACGCGGTCGAGGTGACAGCGGCCACCGGCGCGGACCCGGCCGCCTTCCGGACCCGCCGGCTGCGCCCGGAGCACCTGACCGGAGCGGCGCTGGTGCTGACCGCGACCCGCCGGCAACGCTCGGCCTGCACCGCGCTGGCGCCGGCCGCGCTGACCCGGACGTTCACGTTGCGGCAGTTCGCCCGGCTGGCGGCCGAGGCCCGCCCCGCCGAGGCGGAGGCGGACGCGGGCACGCCGTTGCGGGCGGCGGTGTCGGCCGCGGTCCGCGCCCGGGGGCGGCTGCAACCCGCCGCCCCCGACGCGGAGGACCTGCGCGACCCGATCGGCGGCTCGCCGGCCGACTTCCGGCGCTGCGCCGAGGAGATCGAGCGGTCGATCCGGCCCGTGCTCGCGCTCATCGCGAAAGCCGGGTGAGTTCCTGCGTCCGGTCGCCCACGGCCTTCGCGCCCCGCCGGGAGCCGGCCCGGTCGGCCGGCACGGACGGCGCCGCGGGCGGCACGACCACCTTGTACGCCTCGTACTGGTAGGCGTCCGACTTGGCCACCTTGGCCATGTTGAGCACGCAGCCGAGCAGGCGTACCGAGACCGAGCTGAGCGCGTGCGCCGCCGCCGCGACCTGGCTGCGGGAGGTACGCCCCTGCTGGGTGACCAGGAGCGCGCCGTCGGCCTGCACGGCCACCACCACTCCGTCGGTGACCGCCAGCAGCGGCGCGGTGTCGATGACCACGATGTCCGCCGAGTCCCGCAGCGCGACCAGCAGGTCCGCCATGGACTTGGAGCCGAGCAGCTCGCTCGGGTTGGGCGGGGTGGCGCCGCTGGGCAGCACCAGCAGCGACTTCTCGCCCCAGCGCTGCACCACGTCACCGACCTGGACGTCACCGACGAGCACGTCGGTGAGGCCGACGCCGCCGTCGAGCCCGAGGTAGTCGGCGACCTTGGGGCGGCGCAGGTCGGCGTCGATCAGCAGCACCCGCCAGCCCGCCTCGGCCAGCGCGATGGCGGTGTTGCAGGCCATCGTGGTCTTGCCCTCGCCCTGCAGCGCGCTGGTGACCGCGATGACCCGGGCCGGCTCGTGCACGTCCACGAAGCGCAGGTTGGTGCGCAGCTTGCGGACCGCCTCGGCCCGGGCGGAGGTGGCCGCGTCGCCGACGATCAGCGGCGCCGACCGCGCGCCGGTCTCGTACGGGATCTCGCCGAGCAGCGGACTGCCGGTCACCCGTTGCAGCCCGGCGCCGTCGCGCATCCGGACGTCGGCCACGCCGCGCAGCACGGCCAGCCCGACGCCGGCGAGCAGGCCGAGCAGGCCGCCCAGGACCAGGTTGCGGGTGGGCTGGGGCGAGACCGGGTTGGAGGTGACCCGGGGACCGCTGACCACCTCGATCTTGATCGGCGGGGACTTGCCGTCCGGCGGCGTCTCGACCTTGCGTACCAGCTCGGTGAACTTGGTCGCGAGCATCTCGGTGGTCTTCAGCGCCCGGGTCTGGTCGGTGTCGGTGATCGTCGCCTTGAGCAGGACCGTGCCGGTCGTGGCGGTGGTGTGGATCCGGCTGCGCACCTGGTCGGCGGTGAGGCCGAGCGGCGCGTCGGCCACCACGCTCTGCGCCAGCCGGTCGCTGGTGAGCAGGTCACCGTAGGACTTCACCCGCTGCTGGAGGAAGAGGCTGCCCTGGTAGGCGTCGGTGACCCCCTGGCTGGGCGTGGTGACGAAGAACGTCACCGAGGCCTCGTACCGAGGCGCCGTCCGGACCGTCACCAGCGCGGCGGTGCCCAGGCCGAGCATCACCGTCACCAGCACTATCCACCAGTGGCGTCGGACCAGGCGCAGGTAGCCGAGAACGTCCATCACGCTCCCCCTCGCGACACGCCGGTCTGCCGATGAAACTGCACGAAAGCCCCCTAAAAACCCCAGTCGCCGTGCCAGGATCGAATCGCCTATTCACGACGTTACGTGACTGGACGACAGTAAACGACCGAACAGGCACAGACGGTCTAATCCTTTCAATACGGATAGGACACAGAGGGCAGCCCATGGATCGTGACGCGATCACAGCCGTTCGACCCCCCGGCCGGATCACCCACCGCGCCGCCACCCTTTCCCTGTTAACGCTGGACACGGCCGCGTGGTGCGGAGGTTTTCTCGGCGCGGCCTGGACGCGGTACGAGTTCGACCTCACCGCCGCCGCCAGCGCCCGTACGCTCGGCCTGGCACTGGCGTGCGCCGCGCTGTACGCCGCGCTCACGCTGCTGCGGTCCCGGCTCTACGGCCGGTATCCGATCGGCAGCGCCGGCGACGCGCAGGGCCTGGCCGTCACCGTCGCGCTCGTCACCGCCGTCGGCTTCGTCGCCGTCCTGCCGTGGACGCAGCACCCGGTCCCGGCCAGCACGCCGCTGGTCGGCGGTGCGGTGGCGCTCGTGGTGATGGCGGCCGCCCGGGGACTCTGGCGGGCCCACGCCGACCGCCGGCCGCCCGCCGCCCGGCACGCCGAGCGCTGCCTGATCTACGGCGTGGACGCCGCGAGCGAGCGGCTCGTCCGGGTGCTGCTGCACGACCCGGACAGCAGCTACCGGCCGGTGGGCCTGCTCGACGACGCGCCCGACAGCCGCGGCCTGCGGCTCGAGCGGCTGCGCGTGCTCGGCGGCCGGGAGCAGATCGCCGCCGCCGTCCGGGCCACCCGGGCGAGCACTGTCATCTTCTCGATGAGCGGCTCCGACCCGCAGCTGCTGCGCGACGTGCGCACCCGCACGCTGGAGGCCGGGGCGGCGTTCAAGGTCCTGCCGCCGGTACGCGAGGTGCTCGACCGTCCGGTGGCCGCCACGGACGTCCGCGACCTCCAGCTCACCGACCTGCTGGGCCGCGCGCACCGGGTGGCCGAGCTGAGCGTCGAGCGCGGCGGGCTGGCCGGACGCCGGGTGCTCGTCACCGGCGCGGGTGGCTCGATCGGCTCGGAACTGTGCCGCCAGATCGCCCGCTGCGAGCCGGACGAGCTGATGATGCTCGACCGGGACGAGTCCGCGCTGCACGCCCTGCAGATGTCCCTGTACGGGCGCGCGCTGCTGGACGGGCCGGAGCTGATCCTGGCCGACATCCGCGACGCCGAGGGCATCGCCCGGGTGATCGCCGACCGGCAGCCCGACGTGGTGTTCCACGCCGCGGCGCTCAAGCACCTCACGCTGCTCCAGCGCCACCCGGGCGAGGCGATCAAGACCAACATCCTGGGTACGCTGAACGTGCTGGAGGCGTGCCGGGACGTCGCCGAGTTCGTGAACATCTCCACCGACAAGGCGGCCAACCCGGCGAGCGTCCTCGGCTACTCCAAGCGGATCACCGAGCGGCTCACCGCGTACCAGGCGCAGCGGCTCAACGGCCGGTACCTGAGCGTCCGGTTCGGCAACGTGCTCAGCAGCCGCGGCTCGGTGCTCACCGCGTTCCAGGCGCAGATCCGGGCCGGGGTGCCGATCACCGTCACCCACCCCGACGTGACGCGGTACTTCATGACCGTGCAGGAGGCGGTGCACCTCGTGCTCCAGGCCGCGACGATCGGCCGGGGCGGCGAGGCGCTGGTTCTCGACATGGGCGAGCCGGTCCGGATCGCCGACGTGGCACGCCGGCTGGCCGCCGAGGCGGACCGCCCGGTGGAGATCGTCTTCACCGGTCTGCGCCCGGGCGAGAAGCTGCACGAGCACCTGTTCGGCGCCGACGAGGTGGACAGCCGGCCGCTGCACCCACTGATCTCCCACGTCCCGGTGCCCGAGCTGGACCCGGACGAGATCCGCGGGCTCGACCCGTACGCCGACCCGGACGAGCTGATCAAGCGGATGGCCGCGTTCTGCGACCCGGCCGGGGTGTCCCTGCCGGCGCTGCCCGGACAACGCTGACGCCGGCCGATGGGACGCCCCACCCAGGTGGTGAGACGGGCGTCCCATCGGCCGGCTCGGCTCGCCGCCGGTGGCGGCACCCGTTAGGGTTGGTTCCGGTGTGCCGGGAAGCCTGGTCGGCGATTGTTCCGCCGACCCCAGCTTCCGAACGGACCCCGCATGCCCCAGCACACCCCGCACCGGTCCCGCCTGCTGTCCCGCCGCTCCTGGCCGGAGGCCCGCTTCCTGGCCGACGTGCTGCGCACCGAGACGGTCGGCGGCGGCCTGCTGCTGCTCGGTGCGGTGCTCGCCCTGATCTGGGCGAACTCGCCGTGGCGCGCCGCGTACGCCGAACTGAGCCACTGGGTGCCCTGGCCCGGCGGCGCCGGCCTGCACCTGGACCTGGACCTGCGCACCTGGGCCGCCGACGGGCTGCTGGCGATCTTCTTCTTCGTGGTCGGGCTGGAACTCAAGCGCGAGTTCGTGGCCGGTGACCTGCGCGACCCCCGGCGGGCCGCGCTGCCCGTGATCGCCGCGCTCGGCGGCATGATCGCGCCCGCGTTGATCTACCTGGCGGTGACGCTCGGCGCCGGCGGCGCCGGCCTGCGCGGATGGGCCATCCCCACCGCCACCGACATCGCCTTCGCGCTCGCCGTGCTCGCCGTGGTCAGCTCCCACCTGCCGCAGGGGCTGCGCGCGTTCCTGCTCACCCTCGCGGTGGTCGACGACCTGTTCGCGATCACCATCATCGCGGTGTTCTACACCGCCGACTTCCAGCCGCTGCCGCTGCTCGGCGCGCTGCTGCCGATCGCCGCGTTCGGGCTGCTCGTGCAGCGCCGGCGGACCTGGTGGTGGGCGCTGATCCCGCTGGCGGTGGTCGCCTGGACGCTGGTGCACGCCTCCGGCGTGCACGCCACCGTGGCGGGCGTGCTGCTCGGTTTCACGGTGCCGGTGCTGCGCGGCCGCGACGGCGCGCCCGGCCTGGCCGAGCGGCTGGAGCACCGCTGGCGGCCCGTCTCCGCCGGCTTGGCCGTGCCGGTCTTCGCCTTCTTCGCCGCCGGGGTGACGCTGGTCGGCGTGGACGTGGGCGGCGTGCTGACCAACCCGGTGGTGATCGCGGTGGCCGCCGGGCTGGTGCTCGGCAAGGTGATCGGCGTGTTCGGGTCGACGTACCTGCTCGCCCGGTTCACCCGGGCCGAACTGGACGAGGAGATCACCTGGGCCGACCTGCTCGGGCTGGCGCTGCTGGCCGGCATCGGCTTCACCGTGTCGCTGCTCATCGGCGAGCTGGCGTTCGGCGCCGGCAGCCCGGAGGAGGACGGCGTCAAGGTGGCCGTGCTGCTCGGCTCGTTGATCTCCGCCCTGCTCGCCTCGGTGGTGCTGGTCCGCCGCAACCGGGTCTACCGGCGGATCAGCGAACGGGAGAGCCGGGACGCCGACGGTGACGGCATCCCGGACGTCTACCAGGAGGGCCCGGCCTGAAGCCGGCGCGGCGGGTGCGACCAGCCGGTCACACCCGCCGCTCCTGCCACGCGGTTGCGCCTCAGCTCCGGCGCTCGGCCGGGCGCGGCTCGCGCTTGCGCTCCGGTTCCTCGAGCGCCTCGGCGGCCGGGCCGGTGAGGTCGTCGCCGGGCACGGCCACCTGCTCGGCGCGGTCCTGCTCGTCCTCGCGCCCGCCCGGCGGCGGCTCCGGCGCGGTGGCGCCCCCGGCGAAGCCGTACTCGTTGGGCTCGTCGTGCCTGCTCATGGGCGGAACCTCCCGGTCGTGCCGATTCGTCCTCCGCCGGGCGGTCACCGCCACGGCGCTCACCCGGCTACTTACCCACCGAAGCGGTCTCCGATCATCGGGCGCAGCCGCGGGTGGGCTCAGGTCAGCTCGGAGACCGCCTCGAAGATCAACCAGAGGCCGCAGACGGCGAACAGCACCGCCGCGCCGTAGCGGATGGTCCGCTCCGGCAGGTGCCGGCCGAGCATCCGGCCCACCAGGATCGCCAGCGCGTCCGCGGCCACCATGCCGAGCGTCGACCCGAGCCAGGTGCCGAACCAGCCGTACTTGGTGGCCAGCGTGATGGTGGCGAGCATGGTCTTGTCGCCCAGCTCGGCCAGGAAGAACGCCACACCCACGGCGATGACCGCGGACCGGCCGCCGCGCTCGGCCTTGCGCTTCTCCTCCTCGGTCAGCCTGTCACCGCGCAGCGTCCACGCGCCGAAGCCGAGGAACGCCAGACCGGCGATCAGCGAGATCCAGTCGGTGGGCAGGGCGGCGTTCAGGCCGTACCCGATGGCCACCGAGGCCAGGTGGACGACGGCGGTGGCGATCGTGATGCCGATGAGCACCGGCACCGGCTTGAACCGCGTGGCGAACGTCAGTGCCATGAGCTGGGACTTGTCGCCCAGCTCGGCGACGAAGATGACGCCGAAGCTGACCACCAGCGCGACGAGGAAACCCTCCATGTGAACCTTCCCGATCAAGCCGGGAGGAGGAACGGGGGCGCCCTCGACCCGGCTGCGACAGCCTGAGTCGAAGGTCTCGCCCGCCCCGGAGACCGGGGCCGCGTGGCCGGATGCGGAACGCACCAGTGTGTCGACCACGACATTGGGGGCTACTCCCCTTCGCGCCGCCCAGCCTAGCCGATCACCGGCGGGCCCGGTCACCGGGTGTGGGCGGGGCCACGGCGGCGCTCAGTCGGCCCGCGCCAGGCTCACCCCGAACAGCCCGTCCGGGTCGGTCCAGAACGCCCGCCGGTCGAACCCGGCGGCGGTCAGCTCGGCCGCGATGCCCTCCGGCCGGAACTTGGCCGACACCTCGGTCCGCAGCTCCTCACCGGCGGCGAACACCACGTCGGTGTCCAGGACCCGCACCCGGGTCGGGTGCTCGGCGCGCAACCGCATCTCGATCCACTCCCGCCGCGGATCCCAGACCGCCACGTGCCGGAACGCGTCGACGTCGAAGTCCGCGCCCAGCTCGCGGTTGATCACCCGGAGCACGTTGCGGTTGAACTCGGCGGTCACGCCCGCCGCGTCGTCGTACGCGGGCACGATCACGCCCGGATCCTTGACCAGGTCGGTGCCGACCAGCAGCCAGTCGCCGGTCTCCAGCGCCGCGCGCATCGCGGTGAGGAACTCGGCCCGCTCCACCGGCAGCAGGTTGCCGATCGTGCCGCCGAGGAACGCCACCAGACGCCGGCCGCCGGTGGGCAACCGGTCCAGGTGGCGGGTGAAGTCGCCGACGATCCCCCGCACCCGCAGCCCCGGGTACGCGGCGGCGATCTGCTCGGTGGACGACCGCAACGCGCTCACCGAGACGTCCAGCGGCACGAACGTGCCCAGGTCACCGTGGCGGGTGAACGCGTCGAGCAGCAGCCGGGTCTTCTCCGACGAGCCCGAGCCCAGCTCGATCAGCGTCTTCGCGCCGGTCATGGTGGCCACGTCGTCGGCGTGCGCGGCCAGCACCGCCCGCTCGGCCCGGGTCGGGTAGTACTCCGGCAGGCGGGTGATCTCCTCGAACAGCTCGCTGCCCCGGGCGTCGTAGAACCACTTCGGCGGCAGCCACTTCGGCGTCGCGGCCAGCCCGACCCGTACGTCCTCCCGCAACCCACGGTCGAGGTCCTGCTGCTCCAGGTGGATCTCCAGCGGCTCCGCGCTCATCGAGTGTCCTCTCTTGCGGTGGGTACGGAACGTCAGGCGGCGCTCGTCTCCCGCACGTCGAGCCCGCCCGTGGTCGCCACCACGAGCCGGCCGTCCGGCACGGCCCGCCAGGCCGGGTCGTCGTCGAACGGTTCGGACGCCAGCAGCACCGAGTCCGGGCCGCGGCGCACCGACAGCGCGTGCCCGGCCGTGCTCGCCACCACCGTCGTACCGTCGGTGAGCAGCAGGTTCAGCCGCGACCCGGGAGCGGCGGCGGCGACCGCCGCGACGGTGTCCGCCACCGCCTCGTCCGGCGGCGCGCCGGCCCGCAGCCGGTGCCGGACCAGCGCCCACAGCAGCGCCGAGTCGGTCGGCACGTCGAGCGTGATCAGGTCGCGGACGGGCAGGCCGGCGGCGAGCGGGACCAGGCTGTCCGGCCAGCCCCGCACCACGCCGTTGTGGCTGAACAGCCACCGCCCCTCGGCGAAGGGCGCCGCGGCGGTCTCGTGCAGCGGCATGCCGACCGTGGCGGAACGGACCGCGGCCAGCACCGCCCGCACCCGCGTCACGGCGGCCAGCTCCGGCAGCGTCGTGTCGCTCCACATCGGCTGGGCCCGCCGGTAGCGGACCGGGTCGCCGTCGTCCGGGTACCAGGCGACGCCGAAGCCGTCAGCGTTTATCGTGCCGCCGCCGCGCATGTCACGCGGCGCCCACGACTGGCGCAGCAGCCCGTACGGCGGGTCGAACAGCAGGCTGCCCAGGAGCACAGGTGGACCGAGGTACGCGAGGTGACGGCACATCGGGCCGGCTCACTCCTCCGGGCCGGCGTCACGGGCGCAGCGGAACCCGCTGAAGATCTGTCGCCGGATCGGGTAGTCCCAGTTGCGGAACGTGCCCCGGCAGGCGGACCGGTCGGTGCCGAACGAGCCGCCCCGCAGCACCCGGTGGTCGTCGCCGAAGAAGACCTCCGAGTACTCCCGGTACGGGAACGCGGTGAAGCCCGGGTGGCCCCGGAACGGCGAGGAGGTCCACTCCCACACGTCGCCGACGAGCTGGTGCACACCCAGCGGCGAGGCGCCGGCCGGGTACGCGCCCACCGGCGCCGGCCACAGGTGCCGCTGCCCCAGGTTGGCGTGCTCGGTGGTGGGGTCCTCGTCACCCCACGGGTAGCGCCGGGACCGGCCGGTCGCCGGATCCCAGCGGGCCGCCTTCTCCCACTCCGCCTCGGTGGGCAGGCGCTTGCCGGCCCACGCCGCGTACGCCTGCGCCTCGTACCAGCAGACGTGCACCACCGGCTCGTCGTCGCGTACCGGCGACCAGCGGCCGAACCGGCGGTACGCCCAGCCGTCCCCGTCGCGCCGCCAGTGCATCGGCGCGCTCAGGTCCGCCTCGACGCGGTGCCGCCAGCCCGCCTCGCTCCACCAGCGCGGCTCGTCGTACCCGCCGTCGGCGATGAACGCCCGGTACTGACCGTTCGTCACCGGGGCGGCGTCGATGAGGTACGCCGGAAGGTCGACGGTGTGGGCCGGGCGCTCGTTGTCCAGCGCCCACGGGTCGGTGGAGGTGCCCATGGTGAACGGCCCGGCCGGCACCCGTACCTCCCCGCCGACCCGGGCGCGGGGCTCCGGCGGGGGCGGCGCGTCGAGCACCGGGGCGCCCGCGCGCAGCTGGTGGGTGGCGAGCATGGTCTCGTCGTGCTGCTGCTCGTGCTGCACGATCATGCCGAACGCGAACCCGTCGGCGACCAGGGGACGCTCGGTGAAGCGGATGCCGTCGAGCAGGTCGAACACCTTGTCCCGCACCGTGCGCACGTACGCGCGGGCCTCGGCCGGCGGCAGCAGCGGCAGCGCCGGCCGGTCCTTGCGCGGCTGCTTGAACGCGTCGTAGAGGTCGTCGATGTCGTGGCGCACCGGGTCACGGCCGCCGACGTCGCGGACCAGCCACAGCTCCTCCTGGTTGCCGACGTGCGCCAGGTCCCAGACCAGCGGCGACATCAGCGTGGAGTGCTGCCGGACCAGGTCGTCGTCGTCCACCGCGTCGGTCAGCAGCGCGGTACGGGCCCGGGTGCGCTCCAGTTCCGCGGCGATCCGGTCGCGTAGTCGCTCGGTGGTGGTCACCGGTGTCCCCTCTCCGCGGCGGCGCGGTGCCGCCGGATCGCTCTCCGGGTCTCGTCGTGGATGCCGGCCGGCAGGCCGAGCCGGGGCAGGGCCGTCAGGGCCAGGTCGAACAGCGCCGCCGCGGCGGTCGCCAGCGGGCGCTCGGCCAGCCCGCACCGGGCCGCCGCGCGCCACCGGTCGGCGACCGGCGCGGCAGCCGCCAGCGCGTCCCGGGTGGTGGCCGGGTCGGCGAAGATCGCCGCCAGCACCGCCAGCGGCACCGTCCACTCCGGGCCGGGCTGGGTGTCCAGGTAGCGCAGTTCGAGGTAGCCGCGCGGGCGTACCGGCGGGAACAGCGTGCTGAGGTGGTAGTCCAGGTCGTCGGTGGTGGGCGGGCGGGGCAGCGCCCCGGCCAGCCAGTCGGCGAACGTGACACCGGGCGGCGCGGTCCAGTCCGGGCCGTCGTCGCGGACGCAGAGCAGCGGCGCGGCGAGCGCGTACCCGGTCCAGGCCGCCACCGGGTCCTCGCCGGCGCGCTCGGGCGACCAGACCGGACGGGTGCGGGCCGGGTCGATGGCCAGCCAGGTGGCCATCCGGGCGGAGGCCCAGCCCGTACGGCGCCCCGCGTGCCGGTCGGCGGTGGCGAAGGCGGCGAGCAGCGGCGGGCCGACGGCGTGTGCGGTGGCCCACCGCTGCGCCAGATGGTCCGGCTCGCCCGCGTCCAGGCAGACCTGGAGGCCGGCGGTGCTGTACATCATCGCCCGTCCCGCCGGGCCGCGGCGGTCGAAGGCGCATCGCATGGCCCGGTAGCGCGGGGTCTCCACGACCGGCCGGGGAAGGCGCCACGGGTCGATGCCGCTGCGGCCGAGCACCAGGCCGGCGGCGTCCAGGCGGGCCCGCAGCTCGGCGACGTCGGCCTCGGTGGCCAGGATGAGCGCGGCGACCGACGATCGCGGTGTCGCGGAGATCTCCACCTGCCCGCCGGGCTCCACGGTCACGGCGCCGCCGCGCCGGAGCTCGTCGGCCGGGCTGGTGGGGTCGAGGGTCACGGGGCTGTGCCGCCCCAGCGCCTCGCGTAGTCGCTCGCGGTCGACCGGCCGGGCCGGGTCCGCGGCGTCGTGCACGGTCCATTCCAGTTCGACGCCGACGAGTGCGGGTGGCCCGGTCTTGAAGCAGATCCGGGCCAGGTGGCCCCGGGCTGCCTCCTCGTCTCCCAGGACGACTGCCCGGTCCAGATCCGGCGACATCACCATGGGACGGCTCCTCCTCGGCGATGGGCGACGACGTCGTCGCGACGCGCCCGGCCGGGACGGCACGGGACGCCGCCCCACCATCCTCTGTCTAGCAGACGAGTTCCGCTTGCCCGGAGAGATGAATTTTTGTCCGGAATCTGATTGCGCGGTGGCGGTCAGTCGTCCGTCCGCGGACCCGGGCGCTCGGGCTCCGGGTCGTCGTGCGGGTCGTCCGCCGGAGCGCCGACCAGGTTCCGGCAGTAGCTCTCCACCTGCTCAGGGCCGCCCGCGGCGGCCACCAGGTCGGCGAAGCCCGGCTTGGTGAGCGCCTTCTCCCGCTGCCGCTCCGACTTGGCCAGGTAGGCACGGCAGTGGCCGGCCATGCTCGCCCCGCCGGCCGGGGGTGCGGACGGCCGGGCCTTGGCGCTCGGCGTACCGGAGGGCACCGGCGTCGGCGCCGGTGGCGACGCCGCTCCGGACGCGTCGCCGGCGGGGGTGCTCGGTGCCGGCCGCGACGGCCCGGTGACGGCGGGGCCGGTGGGTCCGGCTGTCGTCGCGGGCGGGAGCACCGGCTCGGGGTTGCTGTCCAGGCGGAC
>NZ_RCVK01000181.1:0-16178 GCF_003667485.1 Micromonospora sp. BL1 | reverse complement strand
GGACTGGAGCGGGGGTGTCAGGTGGATTGGCGGTCTCGGAAAGTGGTGCGGTAGGCCAGGGGGGTGGTGCCGACCCGGC
Source organism: Micromonospora sp. BL1 (assembly GCF_003667485.1). NCBI lineage: Bacteria > Bacillati > Actinomycetota > Actinomycetes > Micromonosporales > Micromonosporaceae > Micromonospora > Micromonospora sp. BL1. The sequence continues at coordinate 16,099 of NZ_RCVK01000181.1, read as the reverse complement.
GGGTGAAGTGGTGCCGCAGGGCCGCCGAGCCACCGAAGCCGGCCTGCTCTGCGATGCTCTCCACGCTCAGTGAGGTGTCCTCCAGCAGGTGCCGGGCCAGCAGCACCCGCTGGTTGGTCACCCAGTCGTGCGGGGTCGTTCCGGTCTCGGCGCGGAACCGGCGCGCGAACGTGCGCGGCGCCATCCCGGCGCGTGCCGCCAGCTCGTCCACTGTCACCTGTCGGCGCAGGTGTCCCATCAGCCATTCCAGCACCGGTTCCAGGGTGGGCGCCTCCGGCGCCTTGGGGATCGGCGCCTCGACGTACTGCGACTGGCCGCCGTCGCGGTGCGGCGGCACGACCATCCGGCGGGCCAGCCGGGTCGCCACCGCCGAGCCGTGCTCCTGGCGTACCAGATGCAGGCAGGCGTCGATGCCGGCGGCGGTGCCGGCGCTGGTGAGCAGCCGGTCGTCCTGGACGTAGAGCGAGTCGCACTGGACCCGGGCGGCCGGGAAGCGCTGCTGGAGTTCGTCGGTGTACCGCCAGTGGGTGGTGCAGTCGCGCCCGTCGAGCACGCCCGCCTCACCGAGGACGAAGGCGCCGGCGCAGACGCTCAGAAGCCAGGCGCCCCGGTCGGCGGCGCGGCGCAGCGCGGCGAGCACCGGCTCGGGGAGCGGGGTGCCGTCGGCGTGCGCGGGCACCGCCACCAGGTCGGCGTCCTCGACCGGGCCCAGGTCGGCAGTGGGGGTGAGCAGGAACCCGGAGCGGCTGCGGACCGGGCCGCCGTCGGCGGTGCAGACGTCGAACCGGTAGCCGGGGAAGCCGTCGGCGGTGCGGTCGGTGCCGAAGACCTCGGCGAGCACGCCGAGTTCGAACGCGGCGACCTGGTCCATGGCGATGACGGCGACCGAGCGGAGCATGTGACGAGGGTAACCCGACAGGTGGCAGTAAATCGATGCCCAATGACATTCCTGCCACTGTCCGGATCGGTCGGTGGCCCGCAGAATCAATGGTGTCCGGTGCGCACCGGCGGCGAAAACAGTCTCAACCACCTGAAAGTGAGCGCCGCCATGACCGTTCTGCTGCTCCTGCTCTTCCTGCTCCTCCTCGTCGGCGCCAGCGCCTTCGGGTTCACCGCCGACACCCGCGACTCGGCCGACTGGAAGCCGAGCGACGACGGGCAGCGCTGGCACTCCCGTACCTGCTGAGGTGATTTATTCAGTTCGCGCCGAAAATCCTCGGCGGGACCGCGCCAAAAGGGGCGGCCCCGCCGACGGCGGCGCCGGGGCGTACGGCAGGCTAGGAGCATGGCTGACGGCTCCTGGTACGACGCCGACATCGACCACGTGATCATCTCGGAGGCGCAGATCCGCGACAAGACCGCGGAGCTGGCCAAGCAGGTCTCGGCGGACTACGCCCACGTCGAGGACGGCCTGCTGCTCGTGTGCGTGCTCAAGGGAGCGGTCATGTTCATGGCCGACTTCGCCCGCGCGCTGGGCCGCCAGGGCCCGCCCGCCGAGCTGGAGTTCATGGCCGTCTCGTCCTACGGCCAGGGCACCACCTCGTCCGGCGTGGTCCGCATCCTCAAGGACCTGGACCGGGACATCGCCGGCCGTCACGTGGTGGTCGTCGAGGACATCGTCGACTCCGGCCTGACGCTGTCCTGGCTGCTGCGCTACCTGGAGTCGCGCTCCGCGGCGAGCGTCGAGGTGGTCGCGCTGTTCCGCAAGCCGGACGCGGTCAAGGTGCAGGTCCCGGTCAAGTACGTCGGGTTCGACATCCCTACCGAGTTCGTCGTCGGCTACGGGCTCGACTTCGGCGAGCGGTACCGCGAGGTGCCCTACGTCGGGGTGCTCAAGCCCGAGGTGTACGCGCGGGCCTGAGGATTCGCCGAGCCCTTCGTCAGCTGACATTCAGCGGGCTCTCAGTCTTCCGGTCTACGGTAGGGACCGGTGACGTGGAGGCACTCTCCACGCCCGGCCCCTCGAACCGCGTGACCGTGCGGTGTGGGCGGGCCGGGTGGGAGCTCCCCGCCACGCCGGCTCCAAACCCGGGTTCGCCCTACGCGTAAGTGCCGGGCTCGCAAGCTCACGCGTCGCCCGAACGGTGTACCGTCGAATGACCGTGGTGCGGCAGTTTGCGTGCCTCGGGGGTCGGGCCGGCCCGCACGGCGGCCCCGGCCGCCGCTCAGGGCGGCGACACCATTCAGACGGTCAGGACGTCGATCAGGAGGATGCGGGCGCCTCGGCACCCGACTACAGCATGGAACGTACGCGTTTCTTCCGCCGACCGGTGGTCTGGATCATCCTGGTCATCCTCGGCGCCGTTGTGCTCAGTCAACTGTTCACCGCTGGTCCCAGCTACCACCGGGTGGACACGTCCGTCGCGCTCGACCAGCTCAACAAGGGCGGCATCGAGAAGGTCGTCTTCCAGGACAAGGAGCAGACGCTCCAGCTCGACCTGAAGGACAAGGCCAAGTTCGACGGCGACACCACCACTGACAAGATCGAGGCGCAGTTCCCGTACGAGGTCGGCGGCCAGGTCTGGAACCAGGTACGCGAGGCCGAGGCGGCGGACCGGATCACCGGCCCGGTCGACACGAAGGTGTCGTCGGACAGCATCTGGGTCAGCCTGCTGGTCAACCTGCTTCCCATCGCGCTGCTCGTGCTCCTGCTGCTGTTCTTCATGTCGCAGATGCAGGGCGGCGGCTCCCGGGTGCTCAACTTCGGCAAGTCCAAGGCGAAGATGATCACCAAGGACACGCCGAAGACCACCTTCGCTGACGTCGCGGGTGCCGACGAGGCCGTCGAGGAACTGCACGAGATCAAGGACTTCCTGCAGAACCCGGCGAAATACCAGGCCCTGGGCGCCAAGATCCCGAAGGGCGTGCTGCTGTTCGGCCCGCCCGGTACCGGTAAGACGCTGCTGGCCCGCGCGGTCGCCGGCGAGGCCGGGGTGCCCTTCTACTCCATCTCCGGCTCCGACTTCGTCGAGATGTTCGTCGGTGTCGGCGCCAGCCGTGTCCGCGACCTGTTCGAGCAGGCCAAGTCGAACGCTCCGGCGATCGTCTTCGTCGACGAGATCGACGCGGTCGGCCGGCACCGTGGCGCCGGCATGGGCGGCGGTCACGACGAGCGGGAGCAGACGCTCAACCAGCTGCTGGTCGAGATGGACGGCTTCGACACCAAGGGCGGCGTCATCCTGATCGCCGCCACCAACCGGCCGGACATCCTCGACCCGGCGCTGCTGCGCCCGGGCCGGTTCGACAGGCAGATCCCGGTCGACGCTCCCGACATGGAGGGCCGCAAGGCCATCCTGCGGGTGCACGCCAAGGGCAAGCCGTTCACGCCCGACGTCGACCTCGACGCGGTCGCCCGGCGTACCCCGGGCTTCAGCGGCGCCGACCTGGCCAACGTGATCAACGAGGCCGCGCTGCTCACCGCTCGTAAGGAGCAGCGGGCGATCACCAACGACTCCCTGGAGGAGTCGATCGACCGGGTGATCGCCGGTCCGCAGCGCCGGACCCGGGTGATGAGCGACCAGGAGAAGAAGATCACCGCGTACCACGAGGGTGGGCACGCGCTGGTCGCCTGGGCGCTGCCGCACGCCGCACCGGTGCACAAGGTGACCATCCTGTCCCGGGGTCGCTCGCTGGGTCACACGCTCGTCCTCCCGACGGAGGACAAGTACACCCAGACCCGGGCCGAGATGATCGACACCCTGGCGTACGCGCTGGGTGGCCGGGCCGCCGAGGAACTCGTCTTCCACGAGCCGACCACCGGCGCCGGCAACGACATCGAGAAGGCCACCCAGCTGGCCCGCGCGATGATCACGCAGTACGGCATGAGCTCCAAGCTCGGTGCGATCAAGTACGGCACCAGCGGCGACGAGCCGTTCCTCGGCCGCAACATGGGCCACGAGCGGGACTACTCCGACGCGGTGGCCGCCGAGATCGACGGCGAGATGCGCGCGCTGATCGAGCTGGCCCACGACGAGGCCTGGGAGATCCTGGTGGAATACCGGGACGTCCTGGACAACATGGTCCTGGAGCTGATGGAGAAGGAGACGCTCTCCACCGCCGACATGGCCCGGATCTGCGCGCGCGTGGTCAAGCGCCCGCCGATGGCGCCGTACCACGGCTTCGGCAAGCGTCAGCCCTCCACCGAGCCGCCGGTGCTCACGCCGGCCGAGAAGGAGGCGCTGGCGGCGCAGTCCCGCGCCGACGCCGCCGCCTCGATCGGTGGTTCCAGCAACAACTCGGACGGTACGCACTGAACAGCGATCCGACGACGGCCGGCTCCCCGCACAGGGAGTCGGCCGTCTCCGCAACCGAGCCCGACGGCGACGACGCGCTCGACTACGTGGCCGCGCGCCTGATCAGCGGCAAGCTCACCGGTGGCCCGGTGGAGGACACCGTCGATCTCGCCCGGATCGAGAAGGCGGTCCGCGAGATCCTCATCGCGGTCGGCGAGGACCCGGACCGCGACGGCCTCCAGCAGACGCCGGCCCGGGTCGCCCGCGCGTACGCCGAACTCTTCGCCGGCCTGCGCGTCGACCCGGCGCAGGTGCTCCGCACCACGTTCGAGGCCAACCACGAGGAACTGGTGCTCGTCCGGGACATCGACGTGATGAGCCTCTGCGAGCACCACCTGCTGCCGTTCCGGGGCAGCGCGCACATCGGCTACATCCCCGGCCCGGACGGCCGGATCACCGGCCTGTCCAAGCTGGCCCGCCTGGTCGAGGTGTTCGCCCGCCGGCCGCAGGTGCAGGAACGGCTCACCTCGCAGATCGCCGACCTGCTGATGTCCAGCCTCGCGCCGCGCGGCGTGATCGTGGTGCTGGAGTGCGAGCACATGTGCATGGCGATGCGCGGCATCCAGAAGTCGGGCGCGAAGACCATCACGTCGGCCGTGCGCGGCGGACTCCAGAACGACGCGAAGTCGCGGGCCGAGGCGATGGCGCTGATCATGGCCCGCTGACCCTCGACCGGCACCGACGGCCGCGTACTCCCGCCCGGGAGGGCGCGGCCGTCGTCAGTCGGGCAGCATGGCCAGCAGCAGACCGGCGGCGGTGAGCACCGCCGGGACCAGGCAGACCAGGGCGCCGAAGCGGGGCGTCCGGTCCACCCGGTCGGTGGGCCGCGGGCGGAAGACGCGCCCCACCGCGAGCCAGCCCAGCATGAACGCCACAGCCGGCAGCGGCAGCCCCACGAGCAGCGCCAGCACCGTCACCGGCCCCGGACCGGCGACCGCGTACAGCACGAGCTGGAGCAGCGGCACCACGAGTGCCAGCGGCCCGTACACCAGCATGTTGCGGGGCCGGGACGGCCATCGGGCCAGCCGCGGCAGGCCACGCGCGCTCAGCGTGTCGTCCGCGGCGTCCGCCCAGTCCCCGGCCGCGCGCAGCGCCGCCAGCACCGCCGACGGCCCGCCCGCCATCGACCGGGCCGCCTCGGTCACCTCCGGCGGCGTCGGGACCAGCGACATCGCCGGTACGCCCAGATCACGCAGCCGGGACTGCTGCGGCGCCAACCGCTCCCGTACCGCGGTCAGCTCCTCGCGGGCCGCGGCCACCGACCGCGCCTGCTCCCCGGCGGCGGTGGCCGCCGCCCGGCGTACGCCGTCGAGCGCCCGCGCGGCCGCGACGTACTCCGCCCAGGCCGACTCGGCGGGGTCCGCCACAGTGGTCGGCCCACCCGAGCGGGGCCCCGGTACGGCCGTGCCGGTCTCACTCATGCGGCCCCTCCCCGGCGCGGTCCGTCACCTGCGGGCCCGGCTCGACCCGCGCGGTCGCCACCTCGGCCGTGCCGAACGGCACGAAGACGGTGCCCTGCTCGTCCGGGCCGTCCCAGAGCACCGCGCGACCCGGCCGGGGCCGCCACCAGACCGGGCGGTCGAAGAGCTGCTCCAGCCGGCCGCCCGGCACGTCGGTGACCGCCACGGCGGTGAGCTTGTCCACCTCGCCCTCCGGGCCGAGCAGCCCGGCCAGCGGAGCCGGTGTCCGCCACCACCCGAGCAGGTGCCGGCCGGCCGGCGGCCCCTCCAGCAGCAGCGTCCGCAGCAGGTCGGGCGGCAGCTCGGTGGCGTCCGGCACGTCCAGCCCGAACACCACCAGGTAGCCCGGCTCGTCCGACTCCATGGCGGTCCGCAGCCCGGCCACGTCGACGGTCTCCACCCGGTGGCGTCCGGCCAGTTCGGCGGCGAGCACCCCGGCCGGCTCGGCGGACCCGTTCGCCAGCGGCGCCAGCACGAACCGGGCCGCGCCCGGATGCGCCGCCGCGGCGCTGCGTACCGCCGTGACCAGCAGGCGCTCGGCCTCCTCGTCCCGCCCCAGGACGGCCAGGTTCCGCCCCGCGCCCGGCCCCAGCGGCACCGTGACGGTGGACCGCCGGACGTCGACCGCCCGGCCGAGCAACGCGGCGGGCGCGTGGGCCCGGCCGGCGAGCGCGGCCCGGTGCCGCGGATCGTTGGCGAGCAGCGGACGGGCGAACCCGGCGAAGACCACCGGCGGCGTCGCGGACTCGCCCCGCCCCTCCCAGAGCCGTCGCCGCAGGCCGCTCAGAACCTCGGGATCCTCGTACGGATCAGGGAAGCGGATCATCCGCTCGTGTCCCCGGGTCGCGCCGCGCGGACCGCCCAGACCACCCGCCGTGTTCACCACCGCGCTGCCCACCGGCAGCCCGGCCGCCGAGTCGTTCGCCGGCTCCAGCACCGCCGAGCCGCCGGGCAACGCCACCCGCACCGGGAACTGGCCGAGCAGCGGGTCGCGCGGACCGCCGATGCCCAGATCGCCCTCGCCGGCCAGCACCAGGTGGATCCCGTACGACCGGCCGACGCGGGCGAGCGCGTCCAGCCGGGCCAGCAGGTCGGCGGCGAGCCGGTCCCGCTCGCGCAGCGCCAGCGGGAAGTTGTCGACCACGCAGACGATCCGGGGCAGCGGCTGGTGCTCCCGCAGCTCGGCGTAGCGCTGCCCACCGGCCCGCCGGGACGCCTCCTCGCGGCGGCGCAGCTCCGCCTCCAGCTCGCCGAACAGGTCGGCCAGGTACTCCCGGTCGGCCGCCATCCCGGCGGCACGCACCTGCGGCACCCAGGAGCGGTCCCGTTCGGTCTGGAGGAACTCCACGAAGGACTCGCCGTCGGCCAGGTCGGCCAGGTAGAGCGCCAGCTCGTCCGGGCCGTACCGGGCGGCGAGGCCGAACAACGCGTCGGTCAGGAACGCCGACCGGCCCGCCTGACCCCGGCCGCTGACCAGCCAGTGCGGGGTCAGCTCGGTGAAGCCGAGACTGACCGGGCGCCCGGCGGCGTCACCGACGGTGGTGCTCAGCCCGTCGGCCGAGCCGGCCGTCCAGAGACCGTCCGCCGGCAGCAGGTCACGCAGGGAAAGCCGGGAGCCGTCCTCGATCTGCCGGGCCAGCCGCGCGCACACCGCGGCGACCAGATCGGCGGGCGGATCGTCGTCGAGGAACACGGGCGAGTTCAACCCGCCCGGCGGCTCGGCGCCGGGACTGCTGAAGCCGGCGCCGGGCGGGTCACCGACCAGCGCGTACGCGGTGCGAACAGTGACCGCTGTGGCGCGCGGCAGCGGGCTGCCGTCCGGCCAGCCCGCGAGCACCAGATGCAGCCCGGCGCGCGGCCCGCCCTCGGCCAGCCCGGCGAGCCGGTCCAGGTCGGCGGTTGTCGTACCGTCGGGCAGCGCCGCGACCACGAGCAGCAGCGTCCGGTCGTGCCCGCGCTGCCGGGCCGTCCCGGCCGCCACCCACTGCTCCGCCTCGGCCAGCACCGCGCGCATCCCGGCGAGGTCGGTGGCGGGCGGCGGCAGCAGACCGGCATCGGCGAGCGGCGCGTACCCGGCGAATGTCTCACCGGACCCGCCGTCGACCGCACGTGCCAGCAGCGCACCCGCCGGAGTGGCGGCGAACACGCGCAGCAGCAGCGCGCGGAGCAGCCCGGCCACCCGGGCGTCCGAGGCGTCGGCGTCGAGGCTCAGGTGCCCGCTGCCGAGCAACGGCACGAGCGCGGGGAAGCGGGCGTCGTCGAGCGGCGCCGCGGTACCCACGCGGACCAGCGGCGGCAGGCCGTCACCGGGAGGCGTCGCCGCGGTCAGCGTCTCCAGCGGACCGCCGGCCCAACCGGGCGCCGCCAGATCGGCCGCCGCCCGCAGGCGCTCGGCCAGCTCGTACTGCCGGTGGTGGTCGGCCGGTGCGGGCCGGATCTCGTCGAGGATGCCCGCTGCCGCCGTCGCGGCGGCCTCGGCCCGGCGGTGCAGCGCGGCGGCCCGGCCGGCGCGCGCCTTCGGAGTCGCCACCGCGTCCACCTCTCTTTCCGAGGCCGACATGTCCTCCCCGAGGTGTGACGGTAACCCAGTCGGGGGCCGTCCACCGGGATGTCGGTCGGCGCGGTGAGCTGGTCGGCGGTGAGCAGCCTCACCCCGCCGCCGGGCAGCGTCCGCCCGGCGGTTCGCCACGATCCGCCCGTTCCAGCCATTGGGTACGCGAGGCGCAGCCGATAGCCTCAGGAGGTGGAATCAGTGCAGCCCCCCGCCGGTTCCCAGGTGTCCCGAGTACCGGCGCAGCGGACCCCGCCGGAGCAGTTGGCGCCCCCCGCGCCCGCTCCCGCCCCGGTACGCCCCAAGCGGCCGGTGCGCACCGTGCTCGCTGTCGTCGCGGGGGTGGTGGCGGTGCTGTGCACTGTCGGCGGGGTGGTCGGGTTCGTGCTGTACGACCGCGCCACCGCCCCGGACCGTGGCTCTCCCGAGGTTGTCGTAGCGAGTTACATCCAGTACTCCGTCGATCAACGCAATGACGTCAAGGCCGCGGAGTTCGAGTGCCGTAACGACGTCGACCTTGACGATTTGCGATCACTTCGCGATGACCTCGTCGCACGGGAGCAGCGGTTCAACACGACGATCTCCGTGAGCTGGGAGAACCTCAGCGTCGAGCAGACGGGTGACAAGGCCCAGGTGCGGGTGGACCTGGTGATCTCAGCGGTGGTGGACGAGATTCGCCAGAGTGATCGCCAGACTTGGGTCTTTGAGACGCAGGACCAAGACGGCTGGGGCGTCTGCTCGGCACAACGCGCCGCTTGACGCGGCTACTCCAGCCAGAGCAGGTGCACCGGCACCTCCAGCGTGGTCGGTGCCTGGCCGCGCCAGGCCCACCGGTACCACTCCAGCTCCGGGGCTACCCGTACGCAGATGTCGCCGTCCGCGCCGGAGTAGGTCTCGGTGACGGCACGCAGGTCGCGCCGTTCCACGCCGTTGTCCACGTGCACCACTCGCCGCCCGGTAACCGCGTCGGCCTCGAACACCGGCGTAGGCGGCCGGCGTTCGGGCACGTCCAGCGAGACCAGCCGGAGTCCCGGGGCGGTCGCCCCGGTCGCCGATCGTCGTTCGCCGATGGTCTCCACCCAGACCCGTTCCACAGGCACCAGCGGGGCGAACACCTCCACCTGCTCGGCCTCGGCCCGGTACCACTCGTGTTCCGGGATCACCGGCACGTAGGTGCGGCTGCCCTGCACGACCCGCTCGTCGGCCCGCAGGTCGCCGCGCCAGCCGAGACCGGGCAGGCCGACGAGCACGCGGCGGCCGCGCAGCTCGGTACCGCCGGTGGCGGGCACGGTCTCCACCGGCCGGGGCGGCAGCGGGGCCCAGTCCGGCCGGTCGGCGAACGGGTCGGGCAGGGGATTGCTCATCCGTCCGGCCTCACCCGGTCTCGCCGAGGGGCGCGCCCCGCTTACGCATGAAGGGCACCGGGTTCTCCGCCCCGTTGCTGGACCGGTCGCCGTCCTTGTGCACCTCGAAGTGCAGGTGCGGACCGGACGAGTTGCCGCTGCTGCCGGAGATCCCGATGACCTCGCCCGCCTCGACCGCCTGACCCGGCACCACGCGGGGTCGTTCGACCATGTGGCAGTAGCGGGTGATGAACCCGCCGGCGTGCAGGATGTCCACGAACCATCCGCAGCCACCCTTGTTCGGCCAGCCGTCCCGGTCGCAGTCCCGCCGTCCGGAGCGGTCGGGGTCGCAGCGGGCCACCAGCACCCGGCCCGCCGAGGCGGCGTGGATCGGCGTGCCCTTCGAGGCGGCCAGGTCCACACCGTGGTGGCTGGGACGGGCCGTGGTGCGGAAGCCGGAGACCACACCGCCGGGCAGCGGCGCGGTCCAGCCGGAGGCGGCGATCCGGTCTCCGGCGGCGGCGTCGCACACGGCCTTGCCGGCGATCTCCACGGTCCGGGCGGCGCCGCCGACCAGCGCGTCGACGATGGCTCCGGCCAGTTCCTCGTGCTTGGCGTAGGCGTCGGGGTAGGCGCTGACCTGGACTTTCTGGGCGACCACAGTGAGCGGGCGCTGCTGCCAGTTCGGCACCTTCTCCATCTTCTGGTAGAACTTGCGGGCCGCGTACGAGGGCGTCATCCGCTGCTCGACGCTGCCCCACCCGGGCCGTTGCTGGAACAGACCGAGCGAGTCGTGGTCGGCGCCCACTCCCTCGTGCGGCAGCGCGAGCGACGCCGGGACGGTGCTGTTGGCGAGGTTGCGCAGCGCTGATTCCTGCATCGCGGTGGCCAGCGCGATCACCCAGCCGCGAGCGGGGAGCTTCATGTCCTGGCCGACCTTGATGATGACCGCGGCGTTGCGCAGCTGGCGCTCGCCGTACTCGGCGAAGCGCGGCATGTCGCCGGTCAGGTTCACCTGGTAGGTGGGGTCGCAGTTCAGGGCCGCGAGCTTCGGGTCGTCCTCGTCGCCGCCCAGTTCGGTGAGGAGGAACGCGCCCGCGCCGCCGACGCAGCAGAGCAGGGCGAGCACGCTCGTGACGGCGGTGGCGACCACGCCCAGGCGCAGCTTCCGGCGGACCTGTCCGGCGACGGCCGGGCCGGCGGTCACGACCGCTCCCAGTCGATTGCGTCCACCAGCCAGGGTCCGTCCGGTGCGACGAGTTCGAGCCGGAGCGTGCCGTTGTCGAGCGGAACCAGCGCCTCCACGAAGGACTCGGTGCGGGGCCGGAGCGTCGGTGCACCAGTCGTCCTCCGTGCGGGCACGGTCTCCGGGTCGGCGCCCGTCATCTTCTCGGCCAGCGCCGGGGTGGAGAGCGGCCGCAGGCGGGACTGCCAGGCGTCGCCGCTGCTGCCCGGACCGCTCAGCCACGCGGTGGTGAACCGCCCGGCGACCTGCTCCGGCGTGTCCTCGCCCGGCCGGGTCTTCGGGGCGACCGCGGCCGGCGGGCTGGCCAGCATGCCGTCGTCTCCGGCCTCCGGGTCCGCGGTGCTGATCGGCTGGGTGGGGCGGCTGGTCAGGCCGAGGCCCGAGTCGCCCGGCCCGGCGACCAGGCGGGCCGCGCCGATCACCCCGAAGACCACCACGGCGATCACGAGGGCGACGCCGATGCGGGACCGGAGGATCCGGGTGAAGAGGAATTCCAGCGCGCGTCGCACCGGACTCACCGGGCCTCGGAGCGGATGCGCGGCGCCGGCCGGGCCGGGGAGGTGCCGCGGCCCGCCGAGTCCGGCCGGTAGACGGCGTAGGAGGGCGACTCCTCCGGCACGTCCGGCTCGGTCCAGGTCGACGGCGCGCGCCGGGGCCGGGGTGTGGTGGCCGGCCGTCCGCTGGCTGGTGCCTCCTCCGGCCGTTCCCGCCCGTCCGGCCGCTCCCGTTCGGCGGGTCTGGCGCTGTGTGCCGGATCCTCGTGCCGGGCCTCCGGCCGGAGGCTGCGCTGGTCGGCCGTGACGGCGCGACGCTTGCCGATCGCCGGCTCGTTGGTGCCGCCGGGCTCCGCCACGTCCAGCCGGGCCGCGATCCGCATGTCCCGGAAGAACCGCCGGTGCCAGGAGCCGGCCGAGCTGACCGCCTCGCTGCTGTCCTTGCCGCCGAGCTGGGTGATCCGGCGGTACGGCCGCAGCAGCAACCAGCCGACCACCCCGCAGAGCCAGACCAGCACCACCTGGAGCCAGCCGGGCAGCGTGGCGGTGTTCATGATCAGGTCGACGGCGAAGAGGTAGATGGCCGCGCCGGTGCCGAAGATGGCGATGTTGAAGACCGCGGCGACCACCGCGTTCGCCAGCCGCCGGAGACCGGCGCTGGCCGGGCGCATCAGGCCGACCGTGCCGAGGATCGGCGCGGCGATCACCGCCCAGCGGAAGATCAGGAAGCCGAGCAGCACCAGCAGCGACGCCGTGAGGTCGAACATGGCGAACAGCACCGAGGCCAGCACCGCGATGAACCCGGCGCCGATCCGGTCCATGTCCCGGGTGCCCTGGAGATACTCGTACGCCTCCGGGTCCTCGGTCTTGATCTGCTCGGCGACCTTGGCCCACTGCTGCTGCTTGCCCTTGATGACGACGTCGCGGGTGGCGGGCTTAGTCCGGATCGCCTCCGCCTCGCCCCAGGTCAGAGACTTGGCGTCGTACAGGGCCGGGCCGTACTTCTTCGCTGTCTCGCTGTCCGCCGAACCGAGCACGCCGCGCAGCCAGTTCCGGTAGAGCATCGTCTCGGTCGCCGTGTCGCTCGCGCGCACGGCGGGTGGCCGCTTGTCGACGCAGGCGCTCGGGTTCGGCAGCGCGCACTTGTCCGGCGGGACGGTCTTGGAGGAGGGACCGACCGCGTCGTGCACCACGCCCAGCGTGCTGATCAGCGTGTTGTCGGCGATGTTCGCGGACTTGACCGGCCAGGCGGCCAGCGCGGTCACCGCCACCATCACCAGCAGCGCCCAGCCGGCAGTGGTCATCGCGTTGCTCATGTCCGACTGGCGGGACCGCCAGAGCAGGTAGAGGCCGACCACGCAGACGGTGATGATGCCGAAGACGCTGAACACCTTCTGGTAGACGGCCTTCGTGGCCTGCTCCACCAGCGGGTCGGCCCAGCTCCACATCGTCCGCGGATCCCAGGCGCGCTCGCGCAGCGCGTTCGAGGCACCGATCACGGCGTTGGCGAACATGAACTCGCCGTTGGCGACCATCGTGGTGAACCGGTAGTCCGGGTGCAGCACCGACGAGGCGCAGCCGCCGTCGATGTCGTACGTGTTGTAGCTGTACCCGGCGTACCCGTAGTCGCTGTAGAGGCCCTTCGGGCCGGGCTCCTTCGCCGAGTCGGGCCGGGACGCGAACCAGCCGGCCAGGCCCGAGTCCGGCGCGGCGGGCACCGGCGCGTTGCGGCACTCGACCTGGTCCTCGCTGACGGCCTTGAGCTTGCCGACGCAGGACCGGAAGTCGGCCTGCCACTCCTTGGTGCTGCACAGCTCGGCGCGCGCCTGGGTGACCGGCGCGGCCGCGTACGCGGGTGTGGCCGCCCCGATCACCGGCCAGGAGATCGTGGCCCCGGCGAGTACGCCGAGCGCGAGGAGGAGCGCCGCGATCCGTGCCCTCGCCATGTCACGCCTCCAGGTCAGCCAGGACGGTCGGCAGTGTCCCGGCGGCCTGGGCGACCGCGGCGGGGGTGGTGTCCAGGTGCTCCAGCAGCCCGTCGACGTACGACACGTCGACCCGGACCTTCTGCACGCGCCCGTCGACGTCGCGCATGACGAACTCGCGGAAGCCGAGCCGGTTGGCCGATCCGCTGTCGGCCTGGGAGAGCGAGGCGAGTGTCGCCTCGTACCCGTCGTCGACAGGCACCCGCAGCAGGCGTAGCGCCTCGGAGGCGATCTCGCTGTCCTCGGCGATCCGGCCGACGAAGACGGTGGAGACGAGGTTCTGCACGTCGAGGCCGAGGATGTCCTTCGGGTTCTGCGAGGCGACGAGCGCGGCGAGGTTCCACTTGCGGGAGTCGCGGGCGAGCCGGACCAGGAACGACCGCCCGGACCGCCAGCCCTCCATGAAGTGCGCCTCGTCGAGGCCGACCAGTTTCCGGGAGGACATCGACCCGCCGTAGCAGCGGCGTACGGCCAGCCGGTGCGCGGTGTGCAGCATCGGCAGCGCGAGCGCCTCCTCGGCCGACCAGTACTCCCGCTCGATCTTGAGGTCGGGGAGCCGCAGGCCGGCCATGGTGATGACGGTGAGGGCGGCGTCGGCGCCGAGCAGCCCTTCCGGCGGCCGGCCGAAGAAGAGCATGGCCAGCGGCATCTCGGCGGTGTCGAGCAGCAGGTGGGCCAGCTCGCGGCCGGCGTCGTCGTCGAGCCCTTGGAGGCAGGTGACCACGTCGTCGAGCGTGGAGGTCTCCTCGGCGGGCACCTGGCGTACCGCGTGCCGGAACAGCGTGGCGGTGGACGCCTCGCGGGCCACCTGCGGCGGCACCAGCATCATGCAGATGTCCTGCACCAGCATCCGGCGCTCGGCGCGGGCGTTGGACACGGCGATCTCGAACTCGCGGTCGCCCGCCGCCCCGGCGCCGAACTCGCTGCGCAGCGGCGTCGGGATAAGCGCGTACGGCGCGAGCGTGCCCTGCTCCGAGCCGGTCAGGTTGAGCACCCGGGAGTACGGGGCGAGTTCGGGCATGGCGCAGAGCCGGGCCAGCGGGCCGGACGGGTCGAGCAGCGTCACCTGCACGCCGCGGCGGGCGGCCAGGTAGCCGAGCGCGCCGAGCAACGTCGACTTGCCACCGCCCGGTTCGGCGACGAAGACGGCGAGGCCGGAGCGCTCGCGTACCTCCATCGGGAAGTGCAGGTCGAGGAAGACCGGCCGGCGGCAGGTGCCGGCGGTCCGCCCGATCAGGTCGCCGCGCCGGTCGCCGACCGTGGACGCGGCCTGGGGCAGCGCGGCGGCGAGCAGGTTGACCGGCATCCGCCGGACGTAGCCGGTGTTGGCGATCGGCTCGCCGGGGATGAACTCGCGGGCCAGCCAGTCCTGGTTCTTCGGGTGCTGCAGCGAGATGCGCAGCTCCCGGGAGTAGAGCTGGATGAGCCGCCGGGCCCGCTCCATGCACTCCTCCCGGGTACGGCCGCCGACCGCGATCCGGTGCCAGCCGTGTGCCCGGGCCGAGTCGACGGGCAGGCCGGTGGTCATCTCGTCACCGATCACCAGCGCCCGCTTGGCCAGCCGTTCCAGCTCCGGCGGCGCGTCGATGCCGTGCTCGGCGTAGTCGAGCTGCTGGGAGCGGATCATCCGGAGCCGGTGTTCGAGGTTCCGGAAGGAGTCGTTGGGGCCGAGGATGTCGACCCGGGTAGACAACTCCATCGGCCACGGCAGCCGCTCGTGGAAGTGCAGCCAGGGTTCGTGCCGCTCGGGGATCTCCAGCGGCTCCATCCGGCCGACCGCGAGCACGGCGACGTGACGTTCCTCGCCGGTCATCCGGTTGACCAGCTTCACTGTCGAGCCGTACGGGGTGCGGTAGCGCTCGACCTGCTCGGTGAGGGCCAGCAGGTCGCCGCGTTCCCACCGGCCGTTGGTGATCGGGGACAGGACGCCGGGCGGCGCCATGCACAGCGCCACCGAGCGGTAGAGCAGCCACTCCAGTTCGGGCGCGGTGACCCGGCGCCCGCGCATGCCGAACGCGCCGAGGACCTCGTCGAACTGCTCGACGGTACGGCTCAGCCGGCGCCGCTCGCCGTCGGCGGTGCCCCGCCCGAACGTGCGCAGCAGGCGTTCGGTGAGCGAGTCGCCGAGTGACCGGCGGGCGAACGTGACACCGAGGTAGGTCTGGCCCTCGGCGTGGTTGACCGCCATCAGGTGCCGTTGGGCGGCGACCAGGTGGTCGGCCCAGCCGGTGGTGCCCGGTACGTCGGGCAGCGGCGCGGCGGTGTGCGCGTCGATGGTGCGGGCCCACTCGTCGGCCGGGAAGGGCCGGGTGGTGCGGCGCAGGTGCAGCCGGAACCCGGCGAGTCCGGCGTACTGCTCGGAGATCGCGGAGAGCAGGGCCTCGCGTTCGGCGTCCGGCCGGAACGCCCACCGCACCTCGGGCAGCCAGTACCAGGCGGTGACCGTGTTGGGGGTGAAGGTGAGGTGGCCGGCGATCTCGGTGATGGCCAGCTCGACGGACGGATCCCGGTCGCCGAACTTGATCTTCGGGGCGCGGACCCGGACCGGCTTCGTCGGCCGGTTCCGGCGTTCCGGCGTGCGCTGCCGGGGCGGCGCCACCTCGCGGTGCGCCGGGCGGCCGACCTCCCGCGACGGTGCCGCAGCGGCCGTGAGCGGGTCGGCCGGAGCGAGATCCGGCTCCCGGAAGTCGGCGGGGACGGGCGCGGGTGCGGGGGCGTGGATCTGCGG
>NZ_RCVK01000327.1:0-16313 GCF_003667485.1 Micromonospora sp. BL1 | reverse complement strand
CTCCGGACCCGACCCTGACCCCACCCTGAGATCCGCCGCCGGTGAAACTCCGGGGCGTCCCCGTGGTCCCGGGCGTCGCGGCCGTGTGACGATCTGAGCGTCGGCGCCGCCGGCGCGTCCGCCTCGACCTGGGAGCCTCCGATCAGCAGCACCCCCGCCCCGCACGCCCCGCGCCTCTACCGGGCCACCGACCACCGGCTGGCCGCCGGGGTGGCCGCGGGCATCGCCGAGCACCTGGGCATCCCGGTGCTGCGGGTACGCGTGGCGTTCATGGTGCTGCTCGGGCTGTGCGGGCTCGGGCTGCTGCTCTACGCCGCCTTCTGGGCGGTGGTCCCGCCCCGGCCCGGCGACACCGCCGTCCCGCCCCGCCGCGACCTGGCCCAGCTGCTGCCGTTCGTGGTGATCGGGCTCGGCGTGCTGCTGCTCCAGGTGGTCGCGTTCAACTCGGTGGGCGCGGCCGGCACGGCCGGCTGGCTGGTGGCGATCATCGCGGTCGGCGCGGGCGTCATCTGGCACCAGTCCGCCCCGGAGCGCCGCCGGCAGTGGGGTGACTCGGCGGTGCCCTGGTTCGGCGCGGTGGTGGAGGAGAGCGACAGGCGCGCGTTCGTGCTGCGCTTCATCGGCGGCGGCGTGCTCGTCGCGGTCGGCATCATCGGCGTGGCGGCTGTCTACTCGCCGGCGCAGAACTTCGACGCGGTGCTCAACGGCGTGATCTTCGCGCTGGTCGGGCTGGCCGGCGTGGGCGTGGTCACCGGTCCGGTGCTCTGGCGCACCTGGAACCAGCTCCGCTCCGAGCGGGAGGGCCGCATCCGGGAGCAGGAGCGCGCCGAACTGGCCGCGATGGTGCACGACCAGGTGCTGCACACGCTGGCTCTGATCCAGCGCAACGCCAGTGACGTCAAGGCGGTGCAGCGGCTGGCCCGCGGTCAGGAGCGCTCGCTGCGCAACTGGCTCTACAAGCCGACCGCCTCGCCCACCGAGCGCTTCGCGGCCGCCCTGGAGCAGGCCGCCGCCGAGGTGGAGGACACGTTCGCGATCACCGTCGAGGTGGTGGTGGTCGGCGACCGGGAGACCGACGAGCGGGTGGGCGCGATCGTGGCTGCCGCCCGGGAGGCCCTGGTCAACGCGGCCCGGCACGCCGGTGTGCAGACCGTGTCGCTGTACGCCGAGGTGGAGCCGGAGCAGGTGAGCGTGTTCGTCCGGGACCGGGGCAAGGGCTTCGACCCGGATACGGTGGAGAATCACCGGCACGGCGTCCGGGGCTCGATCATCGGACGGATGAAGCGGCACGGCGGCCGGGCGGAGATCCGGTCCGAGCCGGGGGAAGGGACCGAGGTCCGGCTGATCCTGCCGATCAGCGGCTCCGGCTCCACGGCGGAAAGGGACAAGTGACATGTCCGAGCAGGAACCGGTCGAGGGTACGGCGCCGCGCGGGCCGCTGCGGGTGTTCCTCGTCGACGACCACGCGATGTTCCGGGCCGGCGTCCGTGCCGAACTGGGTGCGCGGGTGGAGGTCGTCGGCGAGGCCAGCTCGGTGGCCGAGGCGGTGACCCGGATCGCGGCCACCGCGCCGGACGTGGTGCTGCTCGACGTGCACATGCCCGACGGCGGCGGTCGTGCCGTGCTGGAGGCGATGCGGCGTACCCACCCGCAGGTGCGGTTCCTGGCACTGAGCGTCTCCGACGCCGCCGAGGACGTGATCGGCCTGATCCGCGCCGGCGCGCGGGGGTACGTCACGAAGACGATCTCGCCGGAGGAGCTGACCGACGCGATCCGGCGGGTGGCCGACGGCGACGCGGTGTTCAGCCCGCGACTGGCCGGGTTCGTGCTCGACGCGTTCGCCTCCCGGCCGGACGCGCCGGTGGCCGATCCGGAGCTGGACCAGCTCACCAACCGCGAGCGCGAGGTGCTGCGGCTGCTCGCCCGGGGGTACGCGTACAAGGAGATCGCCAAGGAGCTGTACATCTCGATCAAGACGGTCGAGACGCACGTCTCCAACGTGTTGCGCAAGCTCCAGATGTCGAACCGGTACGAGCTGTCCCGCTGGGCCGCCGACCGCCGGCTGGTCTAGGACTCCACGCCGATCCCAGGGGGCGGGGCCTCGGCGGCCTCGTACCCCAGGGGTCCCGCTGGTGCCCGCTCAGTCGGCATGGCATCATCCGGACGGACAAAAAACGCCGCAGTCGCGCGCCCGTGAGAGACGCCGAGGTCGGCGCGGTGAACGTCACAGCCCTGCGCGTCGCAGGGACGTCTGTCGACCCCTCTGTGCCCGTCTTGCCTGTTCAGGGCCCTATCGTCCGTGCGCTTTGTGATCTTTTCTCAAGTATCGGCAACGTGGCGACCAACTAACGGCTTGATAACGGCACCTTCACGGAAAGGGCCGGTTGGTGTCACAGTGGCAGCACCTCACCCCCCGGTGTGAGGCATCTCGTCGGGCCTGCCGACCACGTGACGCCGTCTTTCGCGCCGCCGCGTGGTCGCCGACCCTGCGCGGTGTCTCGTCCAGGGTGTGGCGCCCGGCGGATCGGTACCCCTGGGGTGTCCCGAATTCCTCTGCGGTAAACCGGCGTCCTGCGGTTCGGGTCGCCGGTGGTGTCACCCCCAAAGACGTGCGTGAAACTCACGACGGAACCAGGTTAGAAAGAGGAGGCCCCTCGGAATGAGAGTCTCGAAGCGGGCGAGCGGCGCGCTCGCGGTGGGCGCGGCATTCGCGCTCGTCGCGTCCGGCTGCTCCAGCGGGAACAACGACGGTGGCGACGCCGGCGCCAGCAAGGACGGCGCGATCGTCATCGACGGCACCCAGCCGGAGAACCCCCTGGTTCCGGCGAACACCACCGAGACCGGTGGCGGCGCGATCATCGACTGGCTGTGGAGCGGTCTGGTCGAGTACCCCAACAACGGTGGGGCGCCGCAGAACCTGCTCGCCGAGTCGATCGAGACGAGCGACTCGAAGGTCTTCAAGATCAAGATCAAGCAGAACACCAAGTTCCACGACGGCACCACCGTCAAGGCCGAGAGCTTCGTCAAGGCCTGGAACTGGGCGGCGTACGGCCCGAACGGCGCGCAGAACGCCTCCTTCTTCGCCGACATCCAGGGCTTCGACGAGGTCTACACCGAGGACCCGGACGGCCCGGACGGCCCGCAGAAGGCCCCGGAGCCGAAGGCCAAGGAGATGTCCGGCCTCAAGGTCGTCGACGACTGGAACTTCGAGGTCACGCTCTCCGCGCCGACCGCCGTGTTCCCGACCAAGCTCGGCTACAGCGCCTTCGTGCCGCTGCCGGACGCGTTCTTCTCGTCCACCCCGGCGGACTTCGGCAAGAAGCCGATCGGTAACGGCCCGGTGAGCCTCGTCTCCTGGCAGGACGACGTCGAGATCAAGCTGACCCGCTTCGACGACTACAGCCTGCGCGACAAGATGAAGATCAAGGACGTCACCGTCAAGATCTACCAGGACGACACGGCGGCGTACAACGACCTGCTCGCCGGCAACCTGGACTTCCAGCAGCAGGTTCCGGTCTCCGCGCTGGCCGGTGACAAGTGGAAGACCGACCTGGCCGACCGGGCCATGGCCTCGACCACCCCGTCGACCGGCATCATCGCCTTCCCGATCTACGACAAGCGCTTCCAGAACCCGAAGCTGCGCAAGGCGATCTCGCTGTCCATCGACCGGCAGTCGATCACCGACAAGATCTTCTTCGGTACCCGTAAGCCGGCCGACAGCTGGGCCAACCCGCTGACCCCGGGCGCCGAGCCGGGCAACTGCACCTCCTGCAAGTTCGACGTGGCCCAGGCCAAGCAGCTCCTCCAGGAGGCCGGTGGCTTCCAGGGCAAGCTGACCCTGTCGTACAACGCGGACGCCAGCCACAAGGAGTGGATGGAGGCCGTCGCCCAGCAGATCAAGACCAACCTGGGCATCGACGCGGTTGCCGTCGGCGTGCCGACCTTCGCGGTCTTCCGCGCCAACATCAACGCCTACAAGATGACCGGCGCGTACCGGGCCGGCTGGCAGCAGGACTACCCGGACGTGGAGAACTGGATCAACCCGCTCTACGTCACCGGCGGTTCCTCGAACGACGGCAAGTACAGCAACCCGCAGGTGGACGCCCTCGCCAAGGAGGCCACCGCGGCCCCCAGCATCGAGGAGGCCCACAAGAAGTTCGCTGAGGCCGTCAAGCTCATCGACCAGGACGTCCCGTCGATGCCGATCTACTTCGGTGGCCAGCAGTCCGGCCACTCGGAGAAGATCAAGAAGCTGGAGCTGACCAACGTCGGCGAGCTCGACATCACCTCGGTCGAGCTCTGATCCGAACGGTCTGACCCCGGGTCGGGCTCGCCTACCGGTGAGCCCGACCCGGGGCCGTTCCGCGAGGGGGTGTACAACGAACCCCTCGCACGTTGTCGCCGCCGCGCCGGCTCACCCGGCGCTCCCTGTCTGGAGGACCACCCCATGGGCCGTTATCTCTTGAGACGGCTGCTGCAACTCGTGCCGGTGTTCATCGGCACGACGTTCCTGATCTACTGGCTCGTCTGGTCCGTGCCCGGTGACCCCTTCGCCGGCAAGTGCGGCGACCGCGGTTGCCCCCCGAACTACCGGGCCATGATGACCGAGAAGTACAACCTCGACGAGTCGATCTGGGTGCAGTACGCCAGCTACATGAAGAACCTTCTGCAGGGTGACTTCGGTATCACGTTCGGCGGTCGCGAGATCAGCGACATCATCGCCACGTCGTACCCGAACACCCTGAAGCTGGCGGTGGTCGCCCTCGCCATCGAGGCCGTGATCGGTCTCGGCGCGGGCATCCTGACCGGTCTGCGGCGCAACGGCTTCCTGGACAACCTGGTCCTGGTCTCCACCCTCTTCCTGATCGCCCTGCCGGTCTTCGTCATCGGCTTCGTGCTGCAGTGGCTGCTCGGTGTGAAGTGGGGCATCATCAACCCGACCGTGTCCAACGAGATGCGGTTCAGTGAACTGATCGTGCCGGGCTTCGTGCTCGGCAGCGCATCGATGGCGTACATCGCCCGGGTCGCGCGTACGAGCATCGCCGAGAACCGGCGTGCCGACTACGTCCGCACCGCGATCGCCAAGGGCCTCCCGATGCGCCGCGTGGTCGGCGTGCACCTGCTGCGCAACTCGCTCATCCCGGTGGTCACGCTGCTCGGCACCGACCTCGGCGCCCTGATGGGTGGCGCGATCGTGACCGAGGGCATCTTCGGCATCAACGGCATCGGCCGGCAGGTGCTCCGCTCGATTGTCACGAAGGAGAGCGCTACCGTTGTCGGCATCGTCGTGGTGCTGGTGCTCGTCTATCTCGTGATGAACCTGGTGGTCGACCTGCTCTACGCCGCCCTCGACCCGAGGATCCGTTATGAGTGACCGCCGCAGCGAACGAATCGTCCCAGCAGTCTGCGCGGGCAACCACGCCCGCGCCGAGCGCAGCGAGGTGCGGGCATGAGTGACCCGAGTACCGCGTCGATCGTGTCGACGCCGCCCGCGACCATGCCCACCGAGGCCGGTTCGGGTGCTCCCACAAACGCCGGCCTGCCGGAGAGCGCGAAGCAGCAGAAGCCGCGTGGTCTGCTCGGCGACGCCTGGATCGACCTTCGTCGCAAGCCCCTGTTCTGGATCTCGGCGACGATCATCGTGGTGTTCCTCGTGATGGCGGCCTTCCCCTGGCTGTTCACCTCCGGCGACGCGGTCAACGGCACGCTGGAGCGCAGCCGGGTCGAGCCGTCGTCGGCCGCCTGGTTCGGCTACGACGTGCAGGGCCGCGACGTCTACGCCCGGGTCATCTACGGCGCCCGCGCCTCGATCGTCGTCGCTGTGGTCTCCACCGTCCTGACGCTGCTCGTCGGCGGCACGATGGGCATCATCGCCGGCTACCGCGGCGGCTGGGTGGACGCGCTGCTGTCCCGCATCGCGGACATCTTCTTCGGCCTGCCGTTCGTGCTCGGCGCGATCGTCATCCTGACCACGTTCAACGGATCCGGCACCGACAACGGCGAGTGGACGATCATGGGGCTGGTCATCCTGTCCCTGAGCGTGCTGAGCTGGCCGGTCGTGATGCGGCTGATGCGCTCCTCGGTGCTCGCCACCAAGGAGGCCGACTACATCGTGGCGGCCCGCGCGCTCGGCGCCGGCACCGGCCGGATCATTCTCAAGCACCTGCTGCCGAACTGCCTGGCCCCGCTGCTGGTCTACGGCACGATCATGGTCGGCTCGTTCATCGGTGCGGAGGCCACGCTCTCGTTCCTGGGCATCGGCCTGAAGAGCCCGGTCGTCTCCTGGGGCATCATGATCAGCGAGGCGCAGAACTACATCCGGGTCTCGCCGTTCCTGCTGTTCTTCCCCGCCGCGTTCCTCGTCGCCGCTGTGCTGAGCTTCGTCATGCTCGGCGAGGCGGTCCGCGAGGCCCTCGACCCGAAGCTCCGATAGGGGAACTGAGTTGTCCGACATTCTCGTGTCCGAGCAGTCCGCCCCGGGCACCGACGGATCCGGCCGCCCCTCGGGCCGCCTGCTCGAGGTCGACGACCTTCGGGTGGAGTTCCGCACCCGGGACGGCGTCGCCAAGGTCATCAACGGAGTCACGTACCACGTCGACGCGGGGGAGACCCTCGCCGTGCTCGGCGAGTCCGGCTCCGGCAAGAGCGTCACCGCGCAGACCATCATGGGCATCCTGGACACCCCGCCCGGCTTCGTCACCGGCGGCCAGGTCCGCTTCCACGGCAAGGACATGCTCACCATGTCCCCCGAGCAGCGGCGGCGGATCCGGGGCGAGGGCATCGCCATGATCTTCCAGGACTCGCTCTCGGCCCTCAACCCGGTTTTCACAGTCGGCTTCCAGATCGCCGAGCAGTTCCGCGTCCGGCGCGGCATGAGCCGCTCGGACGCGAAGAAGCGTGCGATCGAGATGCTCGACCAGGTGAAGATCCCCAACGCCAAGGGCCGGTTCAGCAACTACCCGCACCAGTTCTCCGGCGGTATGCGGCAGCGCGCCATGATCGCCATGTCGCTGGCGCTGGACCCCGAGGTGCTGATCGCCGACGAGCCGACCACCGCGCTGGACGTGACCGTGCAGGCCCAGATCATGGACCTGCTCGGCGAGCTGCAGCGGGAACGGCAGATGGGCATGATCCTGATCACCCACGACCTCGGCGTGGTCGCCGACGTCGCGGACCGGATCGCGGTCATGTACGCGGGCCGGATCGTCGAGGAAGCCGACGTCTACGACCTGTACCGCAAGCCGGCACACCCGTACACGCTCGGCCTGCTCAACTCGATCCCGCGGATGGACGAGAAGGGCCAGGAGCTCCGTACCATCAAGGGCCTCCCGCCGAACCTGATGAACATCCCGACGGGCTGCGCGTTCAACCCGCGCTGCCCGATGGCGCAGCCGGTGTGCCGGGAGAAGGTCCCGCCGCTGCTGCAACTGGGCAACGGCCGGGCCAGCGCCTGCCACTTCGCCGAGGAGCTGGTGAACCGTGACTGAGAACATCATCGAGGTTCGTGACCTGGTCAAGCACTACCCCGTGACCCGGGGCGTGGTGTTCAAGAAGACCATCGGTCACGTCAAGGCGGTCGACGGCGTCTCCTTCGACCTCAAGGCCGGCGAGACGCTCGGTGTGGTCGGCGAGTCCGGCTGCGGCAAGTCGACGCTGGCCCGGGTGCTGATGAACCTGGAGAAGCCGACCGGCGGCCAGGTGCTCTACAAGGGCCAGGACATCTCCAAGCTCTCCGGTGGCGCGCTGCGGCGGCTGCGCCGGCAGATCCAGCTGGTGATGCAGGACCCGTACACCTCGCTGAACCCCCGGATGACGGTGGGTGACCTGATCGGCGAGCCGTTCGAGATCCACCCCGAGGTGGCCCCGCGCGGCAGCCGGCGCAGCAAGGTCAAGGAGCTGCTGGACCTGGTCGGCCTCAACCCGGAGCACATCAACCGGTACCCGCACCAGTTCTCCGGCGGTCAGCGGCAGCGCATCGGCATCGCCCGGGCGCTGGCGCTGCGGCCCGAGGTGATCGTCTGCGACGAGCCGGTGTCGGCCCTGGACGTCTCGATCCAGGCCCAGGTGATGAACCTGCTGGAGAAGCTCCAGGCCGAGTTCGGGCTGTCGTACGTCTTCATCGCCCACGACCTGTCGGTGGTGCGGCACCTCTCCGACCGGGTCGCCGTGATGTACCTGGGCAAGATGGTGGAGGTCGGCACCGAGGACGAGATCTACGAGCGGCCGACCCACCCGTACACCCAGGCGCTGCTGTCGGCGGTGCCGGTGCCGGACCCGACCGTGCGCGAGAGCAAGGCGATCATCCGGCTCCAGGGCGACGTCCCCTCGCCGGTCAGCCCGCCCTCGGGCTGCCGGTTCCGCACCCGGTGCTGGAAGGCGCAGGACGTCTGCGCCCAGGAGGTGCCGCTGCTCCAGATCCGGCCGGGCTCGGACCACCCGAGCGCCTGCCACTTCGCGGAGAAGCGGGAGATCGTCGTCACCCACGAGGTGGCCTGATCCAACCGGACCGCCTGCCGGTGTCGTTACGACACCGGCAGGCGGTTCGTCGTCTCCGTGGGCGTCACCGCGTCCGCGCGGACGTCACAGCGGGCCACGGCCGGCGCGCAGCAGCAGGAGCGCGAGCTGGGTGCCGTCCGCGCCGAGCTCGGACCGGAACCGCTCCAGGATCTCCCGCTCGCGGGAGAGCACCAGCCGGGTTCCGCCGGACGCCATCCGGGTCGCGCCGACCTCCTGGGAGAGCGCGGCCCGCTCCTGCCAGAGCGCGATGAGGGTGCTGTCGATCTCGTCGATCCGCCGCCGGATCTCGCCGATCCGCTCCGCCGCCGCCGCGTCGTCGGTGCCGGTCCGGGCCGACGCGGCCCCGGTCGGGTCGCCGCCGGCCGGCCGGTCGTGCCGCGCCAGGCTGCCGCTGGACTCCACCACGTCAGTCATCATCGTCGTCCCTCTCGGGGCTCGGGCCCGGTACCCGGATCCCGGAACGAAAACGCCCCGGGCTCTGGGGAGCCCGGGGCGTTTCGTAGGTCTGTGATCAGGCGCGACCCACGGCTGCCGGACTCCCGGTGCCGTAGTAAAAGTAGAAGCGCTGATCGAACACGTCGTCGAGTATGCCGACCACCTGGGCGGGCGCGCAAGGAGACGCACCAACAGGTGAGACGTGACGGCGTGCGCCGGGCGGCGGCGCGGGCGGGGAAGTGTCCGCCCGGCGGCATAGACTCGGGCTGCGATGCATCCTCTCTTCGACATTCCCGCGTCCCCGCCCGCGCCGGAGTCCCGGCCCACCCCGGCCCGCCGCCCTGCGGGCGCCGGGTCGGACCCGCAGGCCCTCCTCGACGGCCTGAACGGCCCCCAACGGGACGCGGTGACCCACGCCGGCTCCCCGCTGCTGATCGTGGCCGGCGCCGGGTCCGGCAAGACCCGGGTGCTGACCAACCGGATCGCCTACCTGCTCGCTGCCCGCGACGTGCACCCCGGCGAGATCATCGCGATCACGTTCACCAACAAGGCCGCCGGTGAGATGAAGGAGCGGGTGGCCGCGCTGGTCGGCCCGCGCGCCCGGCTCATGTGGGTCTCGACGTTCCACTCCGCCTGCGTACGCATCCTGCGGGCCGAGCACGAGCACGCCGGCCTGAAGTCGACGTTCTCGATCTACGACGCGGACGACTCGCGCCGGTTGATGCAGATGGTCGCCCGCGAGCTGGACCTGGACCCGAAGCGCTACCCGGCCCGGGGCCTGGCCGCCCAGGTGTCGAACCTGAAGAACGAGCTGGTCGACCCGGAGGAGTTCGCCGGCCGGGCCAAGGGGCCGAACGAGCGGGCGCTGGCCGAGGCGTACACGCTCTACCAGCGGCGGCTGCGCGAGGCGCACGCGCTGGACTTCGACGACCTGATCATGACGACGGTGCACCTGCTCCAGTCGCACCCGCACGTGGCGGAGAGCTACCGGCGCCGGTTCCGGCACGTGCTGGTGGACGAATACCAGGACACCAACCACGCCCAGTACGTGCTGATCAAGGAGCTGGTCTCCGGGACCGAGGGGATCCCGCCGGCCGAGCTGTGCGTGGTCGGTGACGCCGACCAGTCGATCTACGCGTTCCGCGGCGCCACCATCCGCAACATCCTGGAGTTCGAGCGGGACTTCACCGACGCCCGCACGATCCTGCTGGAGCAGAACTACCGCTCGACCCAGACCATCCTCAACGCGGCCAACGCGGTGATCGACCGGAACACCTCCCGGAAGCCGAAGCGGCTGTGGAGCGACGCCGGGTCCGGCGAGCAGATCGTCGGGTACGTCGCCGACACCGAGCACGCCGAGGCCGACTGGGTGGCCCGGGAGATCGACCGGCTGGTCGACGACGGCGAGACCCGCCCGGGTGACGTGGCGGTGTTCTACCGCACCAACGCCATGTCCCGGGTGTTCGAGGAGGTGTTCATCCGGGTCGGCCTGCCCTACAAGGTGGTCGGCGGGGTGCGCTTCTACGAGCGCAAGGAGGTTCGCGACGCGCTCGCGTACCTGCGCGCGGTGGTGAACGACGACGACACGGTCAGCCTGCGCCGGGTGCTCAACACCCCGCGCCGGGGCATCGGCGAGCGCGCCGAGGCGTGCGTGGAGGCGCTGGCCGCGCGGGACCGCATCTCCTTCGGCGCCGCGCTGCGCCGGGCCAAGGACGCGCCGGGCATCTCCACCCGGGCGGCGAACGGCATCGCCGAGTTCGTCGCCCTGCTCGACGCGGCGCGGGAGCTGGCCGACACCGGCACGCCGGAGGAGGTGCTGGAGGCGGTGCTGACCCGCTCGGGCTACCTGGCCGAGCTGGAGGAGAGCCTCGACCCGCAGGACGCCGGCCGGGTGGACAACCTCCAGGAACTGGTGAGCGTCGCCCGGGAGTACACCGAGCGGATCGAGGCACTCGGCGCCGACGACGAGCGGGCCACGCTGGCCGGTTTCCTGGAGCAGGTGGCGCTCGTCGCCGACGCCGACCAGATCCCCTCCGACGACCCGGACCACCAGGGTGTCGTCACGCTGATGACGCTGCACACCGCCAAGGGCCTGGAGTTCCCGGTGGTCTTCCTGACCGGCCTGGAGGACGGCGTCTTCCCGCACCTGCGCTCGCTCGGCGACACCCGCGAGCTGGAGGAGGAGCGGCGGCTGGCGTACGTGGGCATCACCCGGGCCCGCCAGCGCCTCTACCTGTCCCGCGCGGTGACCCGGTCGGCCTGGGGCGCGCCCGCCTACAACCCGCCGTCGCGGTTCCTGGAGGAGCTGCCGCCGGAGCTGGTCCGCTGGGAGCGCACCGAGGGGTCGTACACCTCGTGGGGTGGCGGGGGCGGCGGCGTCGGCGGCCGCGCGGACCGGCTGGGCCGTGGCGGCTTCGCCGGCGGCACGCCCAAGGCGACCGAGCTGGCGAAGCGGCTGGGCGTGGACGCCAGCCGCCTGGCCACCGCGAGCGAGCTGAAGCAGGCCCCGAAGGTCTCGGTGGGCGACCGGGTCAACCACCAGCGGTACGGCCTCGGCCGGGTGCTGGCGGTGGAGGGCGCCGGGCCGGGCGCCCGGGCCCAGATCGACTTCGGCGACCAGACCATGTGGCTGGTGCTGCGGCACGCCCCGATCGACAAGCTCTGAGCGTCGGGCGGTCCGGACCGCCCGCACTCAACCCCGGACGTCACCGATCGCGTCTCACCCTGCATCCGCTCGTGGACGCGAGACGGATGCGACCTGGAGGTGGCGTGAGTCGCGACGAGGACGACGAACAGTTCCGGCTGTTCGTCCAAGCACAGTGGGGACGGCTGGTCCGCACCGCCTACCTGCTGACCGGCGACCGGGGGACAGCCGAGGACCTGGTCCAGTCGGCGCTGGAGAAGACCCATCGGCGCTGGGGGAGGGTGCTGCGCAGAGACGCGCCCGAGGTCTACGTGCGCCGGGCGATGGTCAACACGGCCATCTCGTGGCGGCGTCGGCGGCGGCCGCTGGAGGTGCCGCTGCTGACCTCCGACAGCGCGCCGGTGCCTGATGCGTACGCGCAGGTGGAGCAGCGGCGACTGCTGCTCGCCGCGCTGCGCCGGCTACCGCCCAGAACCCAGGCCGTTCTGGTGCTGCGCTACTTCGAGGACCTCAGCGAGGCGGACACCGCCCGGGTTCTCGGCTGCTCCGTCGGCTCGGTGAAGAGCCAGGCGTCGCGCGGGCTGGCCCGGCTGCGGGTCGAGTTCGCCCCGCCCGCCCCTGCGTCCCCGGTACGGCTCCAGGAGGATCCGGCATGACCGAGAACTTCGTCCGTTCGACGCTCGGTCCCGCGCTGTGCCAGGCCGCGCACGGTGTCGGCGTACCCGAGGACCCGTGGCCGGGGTTCGCCCGGCGCGAGCGACGGCACCGGCGCAACCGGCTGATCCGGGCGGCTGTGGCAGCGGTCGTGGCCGCGCTCGTCGGGGTCCAGGCCAACGTGGTGCCCCTCCCGGGCTGGGCGCCCGGCATCGCGGTCGCCGCTGCCCCGGCGGCGCTGCTCGACGCGCCGCCCCGGGGCGCGCTCGCCGGCGACCGGGCCTGGCTGGACACGCTACGGGAGCGGATCAGCGCCGATCCGGCGATGGGCCGCCCCACCGCACCGGGCGGCTCGAAGACGGACGGCTTCTGGAAGGTCGGGGATCGCGACCGGATCCGTCTGCTCTACGGCAGTGACCGGCCGGGCCGCCGGGTCGCACTGGTGGCGGTGCCGCTGCGGTTCGGCCTGCTCACCAAGGAGACGCTGGTCTGGTACGTGGGCCCGGCCGGTGCCGACGCCGGGCAGATGCGCTACGCCGGTCACAGCGAGGCCGCCGACGACCCGGTCATGACGCTGATGCAAGCCGGTCCGGACGGAGGCGCATTCGCGGTCGTCGTCGGGCCCCCGGGCTCCACCGTGACGATCAGTGGCGACCCCCGGTACACGCCGAGGGGAACGCTGGAGTACGAGGACATCGCGCGGGCGGACGGCAGCGGGGTCGGCTTCGCCGTCCTGCCTCCCGGGCCGCTGCGGCACGAACCCGTCGTCCGGGTCGGCGACGACAACCATGTGCTCTTCCAGGGCGGCCTGGGCGGCGGCCCGTACGCCGGGATCGACCCGACCGCGCGGGAGATGGACGTCCTGCTCACCGCCGCCCGGCGGGGCGCCCGAGGCACGCCGATGGCCGACGCCGACCTGCGCGACGTCGCCGGATGGGCGCTCCTCGACAGCCGCCTCCCGGTGGCCGGGACGACGGTACGGGTGCTGTGGTCGGGCACCGAGGGCGGCCGGCCCGCCGCGCTGCTCACCGTGCAGCCCGCAGGCGGCGGGGTGATCGCGTACGCGATGCACGGCGACCACCGCACCGGCTGGGGGGTCGACCTGCGGCTGCTGCTGCCGGCCGAGGGCGCCGACCGGCGGCCGGTCGGCTGGCGGATCCGGGCCGACGGCGGCACCCGTCCGCCCACCGGCCAGGTGCGGGTGATCGCCCCGCCGGACGCGGCCCGGGTCACGGTCACGGTCGGCGGCGCGCCTCCGGTCGCCGTAGCGCTCGACGCGTCGAAGGTGGGCACCACCCGGGTACCGCCGGACCAGCCGGCCACCCTCACCGCGTACGCCACCGACGGCACCGTCCTCGGCGCCACTCCGGTGCCGCCGGTCGAGACGGACATGTCGGGCCTGCCCGGCGACAGCCCGGCCACCCGGGTGACCCCCTGACGCAGGCGTGGCCGAGCCGGAGACGGCTCGGCCACGCCGATGGATCACCCGCGTCAGCAGGCGACGCTGATGCCCCGGGCACGTAGGAACGGCGCCGGGTCGATCTGGTTCCACATCGCGCCCTGGTGCACCTCGAAGTGCAGGTGCGGGCCGGTGGAGTCGCCGGTGGAGCCCTCGTAGCCGATGACCTGACCGGCCTTGACCGTGTCGCCGACGCCGACGGCGAGCCGGCTCTGGTGGGCGTAGTGGG
Source organism: Micromonospora sp. BL1 (assembly GCF_003667485.1). Classification (NCBI taxonomy): domain Bacteria; kingdom Bacillati; phylum Actinomycetota; class Actinomycetes; order Micromonosporales; family Micromonosporaceae; genus Micromonospora; species Micromonospora sp. BL1. The sequence continues at coordinate 2,375 of NZ_RCVK01000327.1, read as the reverse complement.
TCAGGTAGCCGTTGTGGTGGTCGATGAAGACCGAGATGCCGTAGCCGTCGCCCACGTCGCCGGCCTTGACCACGGTGCCGGCGGCGGCGGCGTGGATCGGCGTGCCGGAGGGCATGGCGAAGTCGATACCGGCGTGCTGGGTGCCCCAGCGGGGCCCGTAGCAGGACGTGATGTCGGCGCCCTTCATCGGGATGACCCAGGTCGGCTTCTTCGCCGCTGTCTTCTTCTTCGTCGGCTTCGGCTTGGGCTTCGCGGTCGCCGCCTTCTTCGGCGCCGGGCTGGTCGCGCCGGCGCTCGGGCTCGGCGACGGGCTGGCCGGTACGGCGGACGGGGTGACCGGCTGGCGGTCCGAACGATCGGCGCGGGCGGCGTCGTCGGCGCGGGCCGCTGCGCCGAGGTCGACGGCGGCGGGCGTCGGGTCGGACGGGGCGGTGGTGGCGACCACGCCACCGATGCCGAGGCCGAGCAGGGCCATCGCGCCGGTGACCACGTAAACGGTGCGCCGGGCGCGGCGCGGGCGCCGGTGCCGGGCTGGAGCGTTGTCCGGGGTGGGGCTGCTGTGCTGCACGGGATCCTTCATCGGTTTCGAGGGGCACGTGACCTCGAAATACTGGTGTCGGTGCAGGTCGCAGCGGGTATCGGGGTGTGGAGGCGGTGGTCCGCGCTGCCGCCGCGCGTCCGGTTTCGAACCGGCCGGCCGGTTCGGTCGAAGAGACGATCATCGGTCGATGTGCTCCCGCTCACACCCGTCGGTGTGACCTGGCAGACATCGGCACAGACGAAACCGCCCGGACCATGCGATCCGGGCGGTGAAGGGGCGTACGGAGCGTCAGGACGCGGCTACGTCGCTGTAAACTTCCTCGACTTCGAGCTGAATGTCCACTCCGCGGTCCTTGAGGAACGCCACCGGGTCCTGCGGCTGGCCCTTGACATGGATCTCCAGGTGCAGGTGGGAGCCGTAGGAGTGGCCGGTGTTGCCGACCAGGCCGAGCTGGTCGCCGGCCTTCACCTCCTGGCCCTCCTTGACCGTCACGGCGGAGGAGTGGCCGTAGATGGCCTCGCTGCCGTCGGAGTGCTTCACGATGACGGCGTAGCCGTAGCCGCCGAACCAGCCGGCCTTGCTGACGGTGCCGGCGTGGACCGCCTTGTAGGGCGTGCCCTCCGGGGCGACCAGGTCGATGCCGGTGTGCAGCTTGCCCCAGCGCATGCCGTACGGGGACTTGAAGTCGTAGCCGTGCAGCGGCAGGAGCCACGGGTCCTGCTCGGCGGCTTTGCTGTCGGAGCGGTCGGAGCGGGAGGCGGTGTCCGCGCTCTTGCCGCGGTCGGCGGCGTCCTGGCTGGCGACCGAGGCCTGCCGGAGCTCGTCGAGGACCGACGGGCTGACGCTCTTGGCGTCGGGGAGGGCGTTCGCGCCGATGGCGACGATGCCGGCGCCGACGAACGCGGTGGTGACCACCGCGGCGTAGCGGCTCCGCGGGGGGGTGGGTACGCGGCGGCGGCCGCGATAGCGATCGGGCTCAGACGACAGGCGCTGGCGCACGCACACCCTCCGTTGTCGGGGATCCGATGCGACTCCGGACCGTTCGGTGAAGCTCGGTCGAACCTCCGGTGTCGCGTCGTCACCCGTCCGTGGACCTGATGACAACCGTGGACACGTTAGCCAACCGCCACTCCTGTCACAAGCCGAAGCGCCGAAGTGCTGATTCGTTATGTCCAATTCCATCCGACCTTGTCATATCTCGTGCCGCCGGTCGGATGGCCTGTCGACTGCCCGTTCGTCGCGGACAGTGACCGAACGGCGGAGGTGTCCGGCTTTCCGCGTACCCGGGAGGGCGGTAGGGGGACGGCTCGTATGTGGGAAGGTCCGGCCCGGCTTCCCGCCCCCCGCCCGGCCGGGTTACCGTTCGTTCAGGTCAGGAGTGCCGGTGAAAGGTGTGCGCAGATGAGCTCTCGTATCCGGGTCGTCGTCGCGAAGCCCGGCCTGGACGGCCACGACCGGGGCGCGAAGGTCGTCGCACGCGCCCTGCGGGACGCGGGCATGGAGGTCATCTACACCGGCCTGCACCAGACGCCCGAGCAGATCGTCGAGACCGCGATCCAGGAGGACGCGGACGCGGTCGGCCTCTCGGTGCTCTCCGGCGCGCACATGACGCTGTTCAAGCGCGTCGTCGAACTGCTCGCCGAGCGCGACGCCACCGACATCGTGGTGTTCGGCGGCGGCATCATCCCCGAGGCCGACATCCCGGAGCTGGAGCGGCTCGGCGTCGCGAAGATCTTCACCCCGGGCGCCACCACCGGGTCGATCGTCGAGTGGGTGCGGGAGAACGTCGCCCAGCCGGTCGGCTGACCCGCCGCGTCCCCGGCCCCTGCGTCCC